>JAYGEJ010000004.1:0-19317 GCA_046582425.1 Alphaproteobacteria bacterium | reverse complement strand
AACGTTTATTTTAATTCTAGCAATTAATTTTATTTATAATGTTTGCTTGTAGGTTAAATTTTGTTTAATCTCCGCATCTTTAGAATTACGTATAAAATATATGAATGAAATAAGAAGAATGAAAAAAAAAGATAAAAATATTAATTTTAATAAAAGACCTTTAAGCCAAGGCCTATACGATTCCAATTTTGAGCATGATGCTTGCGGAATTGGATTTGTTGCGAATATTAAAGGTAATAAAGAACATTCTATTATACTAGATGGTTTAAAAATTTTAGATAATTTAACTCATAGAGGAGCTGTAGGAGCAGATCCCACTTTAGGAGATGGAGCAGGTTTACTTCTTCAGATACCTGATCTGTTTCTAAGGGAAGAATGTAAAAAACAGAATATAATATTACCTGATGAAGGTAGTTATGCAGTTGCACAGGTTTTTTTTCCTAATGATAACGATACAATAAAATACTGTGAAAAATTATTCCAGAAAGTAATAGAAGAAAATGGAACTAAAGTTATTCTATGGAGAACTGTGCCAGTTAACAAAAAGGCTATTTCAAAATCTCTTAATGCTACAGCACCTATTATAAAACAAGCTTTTGTAGTTTCTAAAGATAATGTAATTAATCAAGATGATTTAGAGAGAAAAATATTTATAATTAGAAAGATTCTGTCAAATAGATATAGATTAGATAAAAAACTATTAAAGAAAAAACAAAATGTTTATATTTGTTCATTTTCAACAAGAACTTTAAATTATAAAGGTATGCTCCTATCTGATACCGTTGGAGCATATTTTACTGATTTAGAGGATAAAAGAGTGGTAAGTGCATTAGCACTCGTACACCAGAGGTTTTCTACTAATACCTTTCCGTCTTGGGATTTAGCTCAACCATTTAGAATGATATGCCATAATGGAGAGATTAATACACTTCGTGGAAATGTTAACTGGATGAATGCTAGAAAACATATGATGTCTTCAAAAGTTTTAGGACAAGATTTAAAAAAAATATGGCCAATAATTTCTGAGGGACAGTCTGATTCTGCGTGTTTTGACAATGCTTTAGAATTATTAATTATGGGAGGCTATAGTTTATCTCATGCTATGATGCTTCTAATCCCAGAAGCATGGCAAAATAATAAATTAATGGATGAAAATAGAAAAGCATTTTACGAATATAATTCGTCTGTTATGGAACCATGGGATGGACCAGCAGCTGTAGCTTTTTCAGATGGTAAACAAATAGGAGCTACTTTAGATAGAAACGGATTAAGACCAGCTAGATATTTTATAACTGATGAAGATAAAATAGTTTTGTCTTCCGAAATGGGAGTATTACCTCATCCCGAAGAGAAAATTAAAGAAAAATGGAGATTGCAGCCAGGAAAAATGCTTTTAATAGACTTAGAAAAAGGGGCTATAATAACAGATCAAGAATTAAAAGATGATATTTCAAATAAATTTCCATATTCAAAAATATTGAGTGATAGTAATCTTACTCTGCAAGATTTAAAATCAACAAATAGTGGCTATGAAGAATATAAATCAGACCTTAAACTAGACTTACAGCAAGCTTTTGGATACACACAAGAAGATATAAAATTTCTAATGTCACCAATGGTTGAAAATGGACAAGAAGCAACTGGCTCAATGGGAACTGACACTCCAATAGCTGTTTTATCATCAAAACATAAACCTTTATATAATTTTTTTAAACAATTATTTGCCCAAGTAACTAATCCTGCAATAGACCCTATAAGGGAAAAAATGGTTATGAGTCTTATGAGTATATTGGGGCCTCGAAAAAACCTTTTATCTTTAGAACCTGTAAATGATAAGTGCTTAAAATTAGATCAGCCAATTTTAACAAATGAGGATATGTCAAAAATTAAAAGTATTGATAAATTCCCTAATAGTGGACATATATCTTCTGTCTTAGATGCTACATGCGATTTTAAAGATGGAGTAAGTGGCATGTATAATTCTTTAGAATTATTAAAGTCTTCTGCAGAAAAAGCTATCAAAAATGGGGCAAATATTTTAATAATTTCGGATAGAAAAGTATCTACTAATAGGATTGCTCTTCCCGCCCTATTAGCAACAAGTATCGTTCATCAACATTTAGTAAAAATTGGGTTGAGAATAGAAGTAGGGTTAGCAGTAGAAACTGGTGAAGCAAGAGAAATTCATCATTTTTGTGTATTAGGAGGATATGGTGCTGATGCTATAAATCCCTATTTAGCCTTTTCAACAATAAAAGATATAATTTCTAATCTTTCAATATCTTTTGAAGTAGCCTGTAATAATTATATTAATGCTATAGGAAAAGGCATGTTAAAGGTAATGTCTAAAATGGGTATTTCTACATTTCAGTCTTATAATGGAGCTCAAATATTTGACGCTGTTGGACTCTCTTCAGAGTTTGTAAAAATATATTTTCCAGGAACTCCAAGTAAAATAGAGGGCTTATCTTTAAATGATATTCTAGAATCTTCTTATGATTGTCATAAAAAAGCCTTTAGTTTGGAACAAATGCTTCAAAATAATTTGGAAGTAGGTGGAGATTATGCTTTTAGAATTAGAGGAGAAAACCATGTTTGGACTCCAGATACTATTAAAGATTTACAACATGCTGTGAGAGGTAATTTTCCTGAGAAGTATGAATCTTATGCTAAGATGATTAACGAACAATCAGAGCAAAAAATGACTCCACGAGGTTTATTTAAATTAAAATCTAATAAAAAGCCGCTTGATATTAATGAAGTAGAGTCTGCAGATAAAATTGTTAAAAGGTTTGCCACTGGGGCTATGTCTTTTGGTTCCATATCAAGAGAGGCACATACAACATTAGCTATAGCTATGAATAAAATTGGAGGAAAATCCAATACTGGTGAAGGTGGAGAAGAAGTTGACAGGTTTACTATTAATGAAGATGGTACTTCTATGCGGTCAGCGATTAAACAAGTTGCTTCTGGAAGATTTGGGGTAACAGCAGAATATTTAATAAATGCAGATGATATACAAATTAAAATATCTCAAGGTGCTAAACCTGGAGAAGGAGGACAGTTGCCAGGTCATAAAGTAGATCCTATTATTGCTAAGGTTAGGCACTCTACGCCTGGAGTTGGTCTTATATCTCCACCTCCCCATCATGATATTTATTCTATAGAAGATTTAGCACAATTAATTTTTGATTTAAAAAATGTTAATCCTGACGCAAGAATAAGTGTGAAATTAGTGTCAGAAATTGGAGTAGGAACTGTTGCTGCTGGTGTAGCAAAAGCTAGGGCAGACCATATAACCATTGCTGGCTATGAGGGAGGAACAGGAGCCAGTCCGCTTACATCTATAAAACATGCAGGTTCACCATGGGAGATTGGTTTAGCCGAAACTCAACAAACCTTAGTACTTAATGGTTTAAGAGGAAGAACATCTCTTCAAGTAGATGGCGGGTTTAGAACAGGAAGGGATGTAATTATTGGAGCTTTATTAGGAGCAGATGAATTTGGTTTTGCCACAGCTCCGTTAATTGCTTCAGGGTGTATTATGATGAGAAAATGTCATTTAAATACTTGTCCTGTGGGCATCGCAACACAAAACCCTGATTTAAGAAAAAAATTTACAGGTACACCTGAACATGTGATTAATTATTTTTTCTTTGTTGCTGAAGAAGTTAGAAGTTTAATGGCTGAACTAGGATTTAAAACTTTTAATGAAATGATAGGTAGAGTGGATAAGTTAGATACTAATCACGCAATTACGCATTGGAAGACGAAAAGCTTAGATTTTTCAAGATTATTTTATAAACCTGAAGTGGGAGATAATATTGCAATATATAATTCTGAAAGACAAGAGCATCCTATTGATAAAATTTTAGATAAAAAATTAATTCCTATATTCGAAAAATATTTAAAAGTAGGAAAAAATCAAGTAATGGAATTAGATATAAAAAATACTGATAGGACAACAGGAGCAATGTTATCAGGAAAGATAGCTGCACTAAAAGGACATTCTGGTTTAAAAGAAAATGCATTAAAAATTAACTTTACTGGAACAGCAGGACAATCATTTGGGGCATTTTTAGCTAAAGGAGTTACCTTTAGTCTTCATGGTGAAGCAAATGATTACGTAGGAAAAGGGCTTTCAGGAGGAAAATTAATAATAAGACCTGTAAAAAATTCTAAAATTATTGCTGAAAATTCTATGGTGATAGGAAATACTGTATTGTATGGAGCAATATCAGGAGAATGTTATTTTAATGGTATTGCAGGAGAACGTTATTGTGTAAGGAACTCAGGAGCTATATCAGTAATTGAAGGGCTAGGAGATCATGGCTGTGAGTACATGACAGGAGGGATAGTTTTATGCTTGGGAGCTATTGGTAGAAATTTTGCTGCCGGTATGAGTGGAGGAGTAGCTTATGTATTTGATCCTGATGATAAAATAAATAATTATTTAAATACAGAAATGGTTAATATAGACGATTTAGAAAATAGCGGAATAAATAATGCAGAATATAGAAATGATTTTAGCGTTTTTGAAAACCTATTAATTGATGATGATTTAAGAATTAGATTTTTAATTGATAAGCATATAAAATATACAGATAGTAATCTGGCTAAAAATATTGTTAATAATTGGGAAAATAACCTTAAATTTTTCAAAAAAATTATGCCTATAGATTATAAAAAAGTATTAGTGCAAAATGAAAATAATAATAACAAAATTGTTGCATAAAATAGAGGTAAGAAGATGGGAAAAGTAACTGGTTTTTTAGAAATTGATAGAGTAGATAAGTCTTATAAGTCTGTAGATGAAAGATTAAAAAATTTTAATGAGTTTACAGAAGACCTTGAGAAGCAAGTTATATCTGACCAAGGAGGACGATGTATGGATTGCGGGATTCCTTACTGTCATACTGGTTGTCCAGTAAATAATATTATACCTGATTGGAATGATTTAGTTTACAATAATAAATGGGAAGAAGCTATTCAAGTGCTTCATTCAACCAATAATTTCCCAGAATTTACTGGAAGAATATGTCCTGCTCCTTGTGAAGCAGCTTGTACATTAAATATTGATGATAATCCAGTAACTATTAAAAATATTGAGTGTTCAATTGTAGATAATGCTTGGAAAAAAGGCTTCATTAAGCCACAAATATCAGGTTTAAATACAAATAAAAAAATAGCTGTCATAGGTTCTGGACCTGCTGGTATGGCTGCAGCTCAACAGCTTACAAGGGTTGGACATAATGTCACACTTTATGAAAAAAATAGTAAGATAGGTGGCTTATTAAGATATGGAATTCCAGATTTCAAAATGGAAAAATATTTAATTGATAGAAGACAAAAACAGATGGAAGATGAGGGCTTAACCATAAAAACTAATGTAAATGTTGGAATAGATATAAGCTTAAATGAATTAAAAAATAATTATGATGCTTTATTGTTGTGTGGAGGTGCTGAAACGCCTAGAGATTTAAATATTCCAGGAAGAGATTTAAACGGTGTAATGTTTGCTATGGACTTTCTTCCTTTTCAGAATAAAAGAGTGTCTGGAGAGAGTTTTAAGGAGATGCATAACGTAACAGCCAAAGATAAAAATGTTGTTGTAATCGGAGGAGGAGATACAGGGTCAGATTGTATAGGTACTTCTTTTAGGCAAGGAGCTAAAAGTGTGACTCAGATTGAAATCATGCCTATTCCTCCTGAAAAGGAAGATAAAGCTCTTACATGGCCAGATTGGCCAATTAAAATGAGAGTTTCTAGTTCTCAAGCAGAGGGTGCAATAAGAGACTTTTCTGTTTTGACAGATAGTTTCTATGGTGAAAAAGGAGTATTAAAGGGTTTAAAGTGTCATAGAGTAGATGAAAATATGAAAGTTATACCAGATACTACATTTAATATTGAAGCAGATCTTTCTTTATTGGCTATGGGATTTACGGGTCCTATCTTAAATAACATAAATGATAATAATGCTCTTAAACTTGATAGTAGAAGCAATATAAATGCTAATACTGATAATTATCAAACCTCTTTAGAGGGTGTTTTTTCTGCAGGTGATATGAGAAGAGGACAGTCACTAGTTGTTTGGGCTATTAGAGAGGGAAGACAAGCAGCGCGCTCAATTGATAAATTTTTAATGGGATCTACAGATTTACCTAGATAAAATAATAAACTTGACCATTTTAGTCTAGAATACTATATATGCCTATATATAACGATCTTAAATATAGGAACTATATAAAATGATAAAAGTATCCAGAATGGCAGACTATGCTATTCTTTTAGTTTGTAAAATGTCAGGTGATGAAAAGAAGGTTTACAGTGCCCATGATCTTTCTATTCAGACTAAATTAAAAATTACAACTATAAGTAAAATTTTAACTAAATTAACTAAAGCTAACATTACTTCCTCAATTAGAGGAGTAACTGGAGGATACAAGTTAGTAATGCAAGCAGAGGATATTTCTGTAGGTAATATTATAGACATAATTGATGGAAAAGTAGCATTAACAGTTTGTGTTGAGGAAGGAGAAAACCATAATTGTGACTTAGTTTCACTGTGTCCTTCGCAGAGCAACTGGCAAATTATAAATAATACAGTTCGGGAAGCATTAAATTCAGTAAATATTGCAGAAATGGCAAATCCATTTGTATCTAATTTTCAGTATAATAAGAAGACGAAGAATTCTCTTGTTAATAAGGTAATGGAATAAAATTATGGTTGCAAATACAGAAACTATAGATGCAATAGAAAAAGCTACTAAAGATTATAAGTACGGCTTTATAACAGATATTGAAACAGAGTTTGCTCCAAAGGGCTTAAGTGAAGATATAGTAAAATTTATATCGAAAAAAAATGATGAGCCTTTGTGGTTGCTTGAATGGAGATTAGAAGCATATAGAAAATGGTTGAAAATGAGTAATGAAGAACCAAAATGGGCTAATATTCATTTTCCTAAAATAGACTTTCAAGATGCATACTATTATGCTGCTCCTAAGACAGATGCAGAAAAACCTAAAAGTTTGGATGAAATAGATCCAGAAATTTTGAGTACGTACAATAAATTAGGTATTCCAATTAAAGAGCAGGAGATGCTAGCTGGAATAGTAGGTTCTGGTAATGTTGCCGTAGATGCTGTATTTGATTCTGTATCGGTAGCAACTACATTTAAGTCTAAATTATCTGAGCTAGGAATAATATTCTGTCCTATTTCAGAGGCAGTTAAAGAACATCCAGATTTAGTAAAAAAATATTTAGGCTCCGTAGTTCCACAAACTGATAATTTTTATGCCGCTTTAAATTCTGCAGTATATTCTGATGGTTCTTTTGTATATATACCTGAGGGCGTTAGATGTCCTATGGACTTAAGCACTTATTTCAGAATTAATGCTGCGGAGACGGGACAATTTGAGAGAACATTAATAATTGCTGATAAAGGGTCTTACGTTTCATATCTAGAAGGGTGTACAGCTCCAATGCGCGATGAAAATCAATTACATGCTGCAGTAGTTGAGTTAGTTGCATTAGATGACGCTGAAATAAAATACTCTACTGTACAAAATTGGTATCCAGGAGATGAGAATGGTAAAGGTGGAATATATAATTTTGTTACAAAACGTGGAGCTTGCAGAGGAGTCAATTCAAAAATTTCGTGGACTCAAGTTGAGACAGGTTCTGCAATCACATGGAAATACCCTTCTGTCTTATTGCAAGGAGATAACTCTGTAGGAGAATTTTATTCAGTGGCTATTTCTAATAAAAAACAACAAGCTGATACTGGCACCAAGATGATTCATATTGGAAAAAATACTAAGTCTACTATTATTTCTAAAGGAATTTCTGCAGGATATGGCCAACAAACTTATAGAGGATTAGTGAGAATGCAGGCAGGTGCAGATAATGCGACTAATTTTTCACAATGTGATTCTTTATTAATAGGAAAAAATTGTGGGGGGCATACTGTTCCATATATTGATTCAAGAAATCCAACTTCTCAGGTTGCGCATGAAGCCACAACTTCAAAAATAAGTGATGAACAACTTTTTTATGTACAACAAAGAGGTCTAAACCCTGAGGAAGCAGTAGCATTAATAGTTAACGGTTTCGCAAAAGAGGTCTTAAAAAAATTACCTATGGAATTTGCAGTTGAAGCTCAGAAGCTTCTAGGTGTAAGTCTTGAAGGGTCAGTAGGGTAATATTTATAAATAGAAAGAGGTATTAAATTGGGAACTGCGTTAGAAATTAGAGATCTGCACGTTGAAGTAGATAAAAAAGAAATTCTTAAAGGTCTATCTTTAAAAATAGAGTCTGGAGAAATGGCTGCAATTATGGGTCCAAATGGATCTGGTAAATCTACGCTTGCATCTATTTTAGCTGGAAAAGAAGGGTATGATGTAACCAGAGGTTCAATTGAATACCTGGGTAAGGATTTATTACAAATGTCAACTGAAGACAGAGCATCAGCAGGAGTTTTTCTGGCATTTCAATATCCAGTAGAAATACCTGGAGTTGCTACTTCAACTTTTGTAAGAACTGCACTAAATGCGCAAAGAAGAAATAGAGGTGAAAAAGAGCTAGATGCAATAGAATTTCTTAAGCTAGCTAGACAAAAAGCTAAAGAATTAGAAATGAGTGAAGATTTTTTTCAGAGGGCAGTAAATGTAGGTTTTTCAGGTGGAGAAAAAAAGCGTGCAGAAGTATTTCAAATGTCCATGCTTTCTCCTACCCTAGCAATCTTAGATGAGACCGATTCTGGCTTAGATATAGATGCTTTAAAAATAGTTGCAGAAGGTGTAAATAAATTAAGAGATAATAAATTGAGTGGCATAGTTATTACACATTATCAAAGACTTCTCGACTATCTTCAACCAGACACTGTTCATATTTTAGCAGAAGGAAAAATTATAAAAACAGGGGATAAATCACTAGCATTAAAACTTGAAGCAGAAGGTTATCAAGGAATTGCTGAGGCAAATTAGTTTTGAAAAATTTACAGCATAAATATTATGAATCTTATAATAATAATAGTCATTTAGTTCCAGGCTTAGATATTAGTTGGTTAAAAAAGCTTAGAGAAGAAGCCATTGGTCAGTTTAAAAAAGATGGTTTTCCTGATAAAAGTGTAGAGGAATGGAATACTCATTCATATAAAAATTTAACAGATAATTATTTTAATCCTCATACTGATAGTAAACATGAAATTGATTCTAATTTAATAGAAAAAAGAGATTCTAATTGTAGTATTAGGGTGGTTTTTTTCAATGGTAAAATTATAAATATAGAGTACGATAATCTGCCTGATGGAGTTGAAGTTAATTCTTTAACTTATTTTCTTAAAAACAATCCTAATTTTCTTAAAGGTAAGATTAGTTCTTCTAAAGAATATTCAGAAGAGAGGTTATCAAATATTATTGATAGCAGACCACAAAGTATTGTTGCAGTTAATGCTGCATTTCATCAAGAAGGAGCAGTAATTCATATTAAAAAAAATGTTAAGATGCCTGGTTATATTGAATTATTACATATTGGTAAATATAGTAAAAATACTATGCAGCATATGCGTTCTGTAGTTTTCTTAGAAGAAGGCTCTGAATGTGAAGTATTAGAAAATATAGTTAATGATATAGAAAATGATTTAGCTTTTACTTCTAATGTCACTGATATTCATGTATCTAAAGGTGCTTCATTATCATTTCATTGTTTTATAAAAGGTAACAGTAATAATATACATATTAATAATATTCATGGTGAGATCCATAAAGATTCAAAATTTAATAGTACTACAATTATTAAGGCTTTAGGGCAAGTGAGAGCCGAAAATAGAATTAATCTTTTAGCAGAAAATGCTTCGACTAAAATAGATATGTTGTTACTTGGATCTAAAGATGCATTACTAGAGGGTTTAACAAAAGTAAAACACGCTAAAGAAAATAGTACAAGTAATCAAAATACAAGAATAATATTAAATGAAAATTCAAAAGCATCATTTCAAGGTAAAATTAGAGTAAATAAAGAATCTGACGGTACCTTAGCAAATATGTCTTGTAAAAGTTTATTGTTAAGTAATAAAGCTAGGGTAAACTCTAAACCTGAATTAGAGATATTAGCTGATGACGTAAGGTGTTCACATGGAGTGACGATAGGTAATTTAAGTTTAGAACAATTATTTTATCTGCGTTCTAGAGGAATACCTGAAAAAGAAGCTAGAAAATTATTAGTTAGTTCCTTTGGGAATATTATATTAGATGATTTCAATATAAATTTTATTGATAGAGCAAAGAATATGATGCTGGATTATTTTTATGATTAAGTTACAAAATAAAATATATGATGAAAAAGAAATAAAGTCTCAGTTTCCTATCTTTAATAATAGTAATTTAATATATCTTGATAGCGCGGCTAGCTCACAAAAACCTTATTCCGTTATAAAATCAATTAATGAAGTATACTCTAATCATTATGCAAATATCCATAGAGGTGTATATAAGCTTAGCCAAGAAGCAACAGATATGCATGAAAATGCAAGGGAGATTGTAAAAGAATTTATTAATGCAGGCTCTATTAAAGAAATTATATTTGTAAGGGGAGCAACAGAGGCTATAAATTTAGTGACTTCAACAGTTGCAGAAATAAATCTTAAAGAAGGTGATGAAATAATTTTATCCCGATTAGAACATCATTCAAATATTGTTCCATGGCAAATTGCAGCAAAGAAACATAAAGCAGTTATTAAAGTTGCGGAGTCAGATGAAAATGGTGATGTATCTTTTGAATCAGTATTTAAAAATGTTAGTTCAAAAACAAAATTTATTAGTATTACCCATGTTTCTAATGCTATTGGCTCAATTATACCTGTAAAAGAAATATGTAAGGAAGCTAAATCTAGAGGAATATTAACACTTGTAGATGGTTGTCAGGCAGCTCCTTTGTTAGAAGTTGATGTGCAAGATATGGATTGTGATTTTTATGTTTTTTCTGGACATAAAACTTATGGCCCCTCCGGAATAGGAGTATTATATGGTAAAGAAGATATTTTATCTGAAGCTCCACCATATCAAGGTGGAGGTGATATGATTGATAAAGTAACTTTCGAAAATACTACTTATGCAGGTTTACCTAGTAAATTTGAAGCTGGAACTCCAAATATTGTTGGTGCTATAGGGTTAGGTAGTGCTTTACAATGGATGAAAGAAATAGGTATGAATAATATTTATGATCATTCAAAAAAAGTGATTAATGAAGGCATTAATATTTTAAAAAATATTAAAGGATTAGAAATTATTGGAGAACCCTCTAAAAGAGGGGGTGTAATATCCTTTATATACAAAGATATTCATTCGCATGATTTAGGGACATTATTAAATACATATAATATCGCTGTAAGAACAGGGCATCATTGTGCTCAACCAACAATGGAACGTTATAAGGTTCCTTCTACTGTGAGAGCATCAGTAGGATATTATAATAATAAAAATGATTTTGAAGCTTTAGCAGAAGGAATTTTAAAAGTAAGTAAAGTTTTTGAAAATGTTTAAAAAATTATTTATATTAATTTTAATAAGTAGAAAGTTTGAAAATGAGTATAGAAGCTGATAATTCTAATGCTATTCTTAAAGAGGAAATAATTGAAGCTTTAGGAACAGTTTATGACCCTGAAATACCAGTAAGTATTTGGGAACTTGGTCTTGTGTACAACATTGGAATAGATGAAAAAAATAATGTATTAATTACTATGACATTAACTACACCTAATTGTCCGGAAGCAGAGACTATTCCGGATAGAGTTGCAGAAGCAGTTTCTAAATGTAATAATGTAGGTGATGTAAGAGTTGAGATAGTTTGGGAGCCTACTTGGACTCAAGATAATATGAGTGAAGCTGCTCGCCTTGAATTAGGCTTTTTTTAAAAGGAATAAATATGAAAAAAATATCTCAACCTAGACCTGAAATATTAACTATTACTAATAGAGCTTTGCAGCGTATAAAATCTATTTTAAAAGACGCCCCTAAAGATACAATAGGAGTAAGATTTGGAGTAAAAACTGGAGGCTGCTCAGGTATGACTTACGATGTAACTTATGCTTCGGAAGAGAAAGCGACTGATGAAAAAATTGTAAAAGAAGATGTAAATATATATATTGATGCAGCTGCTACTCTGTTTTTAATAGGCTCAGAAGTTGACTGGAACCAGGATAAATTGCAATCAAGTTTTACCTTTATTAATCCAAATGAAACAGCTAGATGTGGTTGTGGAGAATCCTTTACAGTATAGTTTATATTTTTTTTGATAGAAAAATAGCTAACTTAGTAATTTTTTTTATACCTTTAGTCATTAAGAAATAACCTTTAGCATCTTTAGCATTATGCTCTAAAGCAGTATTTTTATGCTCAATTTCCTCTTTTCGAAATTTTTTAATAATTTCTATAAGTTCTTTTTCCGTATTATCATTTTGTAAACTCTTTTGCTGTTCTTGATAGTGTTCTTCTATCACTTCTTCTACTGCGACTGTGCAAGCCATTGCAGCTTTTCTATCTATTAAAGCAGTAGTTAATCCGAGCAAATATCCACCTACACTCCATAATGGTGATAGTGCAGTTGGTCTTATTCCTCTTTCAATCAGTATTCTATTGAATGTATCCAAATGTATTTGTTCTTGGTTAGCCATTTTTTGAATAATTTTATCATCTTTAAAGACTTCTAATTGTCCTTCATAAATTTTTTGGGCTCCAAATTCTCCAGCTTGGTTAACTCTTATCATATCAGCAATGATTTTTTTTTTAGCTTTATTATTAGTTAATGTATTTTTCATTATTATTTTACTCTTTTATTAAACTTAATACTTAATATAGTTAGAATTATAAGAGAAGCTAGCCCATATATGAAGCTCCATTGAACAAGAGTTATGTTCAAGAATTTTGGCGATATTTGATCACATTTAGCAATAGGTCCTTTTTTATTTATATTCTTTAACTCTTCTGTCAAACTACCTATATTTTCTGTCATTCCGGAGCATTCTAATGATGCTGCCCACCATTGCAACTCTATACCTAAATGCCAAAAACTAATAGATACAATAATAATAAATAATATGCCTAATAATATAGGTATAATTTTATTATTATAATAAATTATTCCTATTAAACTTATTAATATAATACCTGCATATCCATATCTTTGTAACATACATAGATAGCATGGCTGATATCCTAAGAAATATTGAAAGTAAAAAGCAAATAAAAGTGCAAAAATCGCTAAAATAATTGCTAAAACTGATGGATTTAATAAATTATTTTTTAATTTCATTTTTAAAAGTACACCCATAGTAATAAAAGTATAAAAATTAAACCTATAGTAAAGGTGATAACACTAAAATATTTATCAATAAATAGTTTAGCAGTATTTCCAAATATTCTAATTATTCCAGTTAATAAAAAGAAGCGAGCACCTCTTGATAAAAAAGAAGCTACAATAAATGTTATTAAATCTAAATTCATTCCACCAGATGCAATAGTAACTAATTTATATGGTATTGGCGTAAACCCAGCTATGAAAACTATTATAGCACCGTTAGTTTTATAATTATCTTTAAAAGTAAGAAACTTTTCTTCTAAATGATAAATTTCAATTATATATTGTCCGATGGTTTCCCATAAAAATACTCCAATTAAATACCCTAGAATGCCTCCTAATACAGAAAATATTGTTGTAATTAATGCTAATCTAATCCATTTTAAAGGTTTTGAAAGAGCCATTGGTAAAAGTAATAAGTCAGGTGGTATGGGAAAAAAAGAACTTTCTGCAAAAGCCACTAAAGCTAGGAATTTCTCAGCTCTAGGTTTGGCTGATAGTTCTAGAATGGTATTATAGAGTTTTTTCAAAATCATTTTATATTTCTTAATAGTAAATTAAAGTTTAATGTTTGAAATTATAAATACTTTTAGCTATATACTATATATATACATGTGGGGAAAACTTTGATTAAATATTTTTTAATTTTTTTAATATTTGTACATTCATGTTTAGCTTTAGCAGGACCTTTTTCTGATTTTAAAGCAGGAGCTGAATTATCTGAAGAATTATCCTCTAGCCCTACAGGAAAAAGGAATACGCCTAATTCTGATAGCATATTGCAATCTATAGATTCTTTAAACCCTAATAATTCTGAAATCTGGTATGATTTACAAAATAATTTACTAGGAAAAGATATTAACATTGTCTTTGTTGATGATATCAAACTTATCATGCAAGATTATATTGAGGAGGCACATAAAGTTCCGCTAATAGTTACTTTACCTAAAAGGTTACATAATTTTAAAAACTTTGTATTAATTATAGAGAATAACCCTATACAGCAAGCAATGGCTATTAAACCATATAGGCCTATAGAAGCACTTGGTATGAATATTAGATTAGAAGACGATTCTCCTGTTAGAGCAGCGGTACTAGGTGATAATGGTGTATGGTATGTTGGATCAAAAATGGTATTTGTAGCAAGCGCAGGTGGTTGCTCAACTCCTGCATGTGATCCTTCAGTTGAAATTTGTGAGACAGGAACTATCGGTAAAATAGCTGTTAAACAATATGAGAGAGAAGCTGGAGCAGAAAGAATAAAATTAAAAATTACCCATCCAATGGAAACTGGTTTTGTTACAGATTTACAAGGTGAAATTATTCCAGAATATTTTGTAAAAAATATACATGTTGATGATAATCAAGGCCCTATTGCAGATATTACAACCTTTGCAGCCCTATCTAGTGATCCTGTTATATTATTAGATTTACCTAAGAAAGGACAAAGCGTTAGAATACACGCTAAAGATTCACTTGGGTTAGAATTCTTTTCTTTTAAAAATAATAATACTATGTAATGAGATTTCTTAATATAATTTTGACTTTTTTATTATGTTTTTATGTTTATCCTGCTTTATCTTCAAATAATTTTAATTTAATACCTATTGAAGTTAGTAAGAATGTATTTATTTTCTTAGGGGATAATAATGATGTAAATGAAAATAATGGAGGTGCAATAAGTAATACAGGATTTATAATAGGTGAGAATGCTGTACTTGTTATAGATGCTGGGCCAAGTTATATATATGCTTCTAATGTAATAGAAATTATCAATTCTTATTCAGATTTGCCTATAAAATATTTAGTAGTAACTCATCACCATGCCGATCATTCTTTCGGTATTTCTAAGTATTTAGAAATCAATACTGAAATCATCATGGCTGAGGCCGAAGTAAAAAGATATATAAAGTATGGCAATAGGTCACTAAGACAATTGAGTAATCAAATAGGAAAAGAATGGTTTTTAAATACAAAAATAAATTCATTTCAATATAAAGAAAAAGAATATCCAATAATTTTAGACTTAGGTGCTAGGAATATTATTTTAGAGTTATATGAAGAAGGACATTCAGATGGTGATTTAATTGTTAAGGATATAAAGAGTAATACTTTATTTGTAGGAGATTTAGTTTTTAATCAAAGAGCCCCTACTACACCTCATGCAAATATTTATAATTGGAAAAATTATTTAGATGAAATTATAAAAAAAGATTGGGATATACTGATACCAGGTCATGGTAATATTATAAAAAATAAAGAAGATGTGTTACAAACTAAAAAGTGGATTACGTTTATCGATAAAACAGCAAAAGAAGCATCTGCAAATGGTATAAGTGCATTAGAAATTTTTAATAAAGGGCTCCCAAATATTATCAAAGGGTATAAATTAGCTAAAGAGACTTGGTATAGAGATCTTCCAGTATTAATTAATAAATATGAATTTGATTAATTTTTTGTTGCCCTATTAAAAATTATATATTACTGATTATTTTTTATTAAGCCACTGTGGCGGAACTGGTAGACGCGACGGATTCAAAATCCGTTTGGGGTAACTCAGTGTCGGTTCGAGTCCGACCAGTGGTACCATAAATATTTTTTATTTTATAGGTATATTAGTTTTATGGACTTAGATTCTAAATATTCAAGAAATACACATAGTGCAATTGATCATTTTGTTGCAGATAATGGTCAAATATTTGCAGGTCATCATTACTTAATTGATATGTGGGGTTGTCTTTATTTAGAAGACGAAAAGAAAATTAAGGATCTACTATTGAGGGCTGCAAAATCAGCTGGTGCCTCAGTTTTACAAATTAAAACTCATCATTTTGGAAAAGGTCAAGGGGTTTCTGGAGTAGCTATATTAGCTGAGTCACATATTAGTATTCACACTTGGCCCGAAAGAAATTTCGCAGCATTTGATATTTTTATGTGTGGAAAAACAAACCCTGAATTATCATTAAATTTTCTAAAGAAAACATTTAAGCCTAAAAAAATAGATATAAAAAAATTAAAAAGAGGAATTATTAGTTAAGAAAATGGCTTTTAATAATATTAATAAATTTATAAATAATTCTAATTTAGAAACTCCTTTTTTAGTAATTGATTTATCATTAGTTACTAAGTCGTATAAAAATATTAAGAAATATTTTCCTGATAGTAAAATTTACTATGCAGTTAAAGCTAATCCGGCAAAAGAAATATTGAATTGTTTAAAAAATGAAGGTTCTTATTTTGATGTTTCTAGTAAAAATGAAATAAAATTATGCCTTTCACAATCAATAAAACCGTCAAACTTATCATTTGGCAATACTATAAAAAAAGAGAAGGACATTTTGTGGGCATATAAACAAGGTGTAGAATTATTTGCTTTTGATTCTATTGAAGAACTAAATAAGATAGAAAATAATGCAAAAAACTCTAAAGTCTTTTGCCGGCTTCAAGTACCAAACCAAGGAGCTAATTGGCCTTTATCTAAAAAATTTGGTTGTTCTGTGAATATGGCAAAAGACTTAATGTTAAAAGCAAGTAAGAAAAGTCTTATTCCTGCAGGTTTATCATTTCATGTGGGATCACAACAAACAAATATAAATAGATGGGTAGAGTCTCTAAAACTATGTTTTGAGGTATACTCATATCTAAAAGAACAAAATATTTTATTAGATTTTATAAATATTGGTGGTGGTATTCCAGTAGACTATGTTGACTATAATTTTGACATGAAATTTTTTTCGGCAAAATTAGATGATGCAATTAAAAATATATTTCATGGAGAGCCTATAAAAATTATTCTAGAACCAGGAAGATCTATTGTTGCAGAAGCAGGAATTATTGAGTCGGAGGTTATTCTGGTTTCAAAGAAAAACGAGAGTGATAAAAAGCGATGGGTATATTTAGATATAGGAAGATTTGGGGGGTTAGCAGAGACAGAAGCTGAAGCTATACGCTATAAAATAATTTCAGTAAATAATAACTCTGAATGTAGTTCCGTGAATATTGCGGGACCTTCTTGTGACGGAGCAGATATTATATATGAAAAATATAATTATGAGTTACCTATAAATTTAAAGTCAGGTGATAAGGTTAGATTTCATTCTGCAGGAGCTTATACTTCAGTTTACGTTTCTGATTTTAACGGCTTACAAAGATTAAGAGAATATTTTATTAAATAATAATTAATTATTAAATATCTTTTATCCATTGTGGCAAATTAAATGAAGATTGATGAATTTCTTTTGTATAATATTTCGTATATAATTTCTTAATTACTTTATATTTTTTATCTATATTTATTGCCTTTGATATGTCTATTGCATTTGATGACCATGTTAATGCCATATAACCACCTATATATGTTGGTACAACAGTCAAATATATTCCAGAATATTTAAAGATAGATTTTAATTGTTTTTTAGCATCTCTAAGTTCATCTTTTTGAAAAAAAGGTACTCCATTTTGAAACACCGCAATTCCTGAATTAGATAAAGCATTTTTTATATTTTTATAAAATTCAAGTTTAAATAATTTCTTCCCTGGTCCTATTGGATCTGGTCTATCTGCTATAATTAAATCAAAATAATTTTTAAAATAATCTTTTGAAATAAATTTTGAAGCATCTTCAATTATAATATTTACTTTTGGGTTTTTTAAAGATCCAAAATTAATTTTTTTTAAATATTTGTTGCTTAAATCTATTACATCTTCATCAATTTCACATATAAATATTTCTTTAATTGAATTATGTTTTAATACTTCGGAGGCTATTGCGCCATCGCCTCCACCAATAATCAAAACTTTTTTAATATCTCCGTGAGAGATGATTGGTATATGACTTAGCATTTCTGAATAATAATAGTGGTCAAATTCTGTTGTTTGTATTATTTTATCTAAACTCAAAATTCTTCCAAAATATTTTGAATCAAATATTAATATATTTTGGTAGTTACTTTTTTGGTTAGCTATAATTTTTTCTATAGTGATAGTCTGATTATAATTTTTATATAGGTTCTCAGTGAAATTTTTCATTTTATATAAATATAATTACTTTCTTGTTATCCATTGCTTACCCATTTTCCAAGTAAACATAGGACGGTTCTCTAATTTTCTTTTTATTAAAGATATATCACCATTATATTCTAAAAGTTCATTTATCATAAATTCTGTTACATCTGCCATTGGAAGTTTAGTTGCTGTTTTAAGAGGTATCCATTTGATTTCCACTAACTCACTTGTAGTTTTTATTTTTCCTATAAGATGCTTTGCATCTGCCATGAAAAACCTTGCATGAAAACGTATAGGACTAAAAGTTGGTGTAATTGCTCTACCTAGATAAACAAGTTTAGCTAAGTCTGGAACTAACCCTTTTTTTGACATAACAGTTATGCCATTATTTATATCCTCATCATTTATATATGAAACAGTTCTAGCTTTTTTTCCTAGTATTAGACCTGTTTCTTCAACAGTTTCTCTAATAGATGCAATCGCAAGTGCATTAGCAGCTTGAATATTATTAGATACTATTAATTTTTTTATAATATTTTTACTTAATTTGGTTGCTTCAGTAATTTTATAGTCATTTTTATCTACAACACCACCAGGAAAAACCCATGCTCCTGGCATAAATCGAGTTTTATCAGACCTTTTTCCCAATAATACTTTTACTTCTTTTTTAGATTGTTTTAATAACACTAAGCTTGCAGCATTTCTAGGCAGTGCTATCTTAGCATCTTTTCCTTTTTTAGGAGTGAACTTTAGCTCTTTTTTAACCATACTTCGTGCTATATATTTTTTTTGCTGCATTATTTTATGTTTTTTCATTCTAAGAAGGTTATAATCTATTATATTTTATATATATTTATTATTCAAAGGTACACCGATTTATAAAAAAAGTTAGGAGTAAATTTTTGGCAGATAACAAAACTAATAAACAACCTTTACAAAATTTATTATCTCATAAATTA
>JAYGEJ010000103.1:0-2806 GCA_046582425.1 Alphaproteobacteria bacterium | reverse complement strand
TTGCTCTAAAACATCTAATTGTATTTCTATTGAACCTCTGGAAACTAAATTTGGAAGAAAACGTAAGGTAAACCAATCAACATGTAATAAAGACTTTAGCTGTGTAGATGGTTTCTGTCCTTCTTTTGTAACAGTTCAAGGAGCTACTCCGAGAAAAAGAAAAATAACAGCTGCATCAGATCTGCCTATGGATATATTTAATAAATTACCTAAACCAAAAGAAATAAACTTAGATAAACCATTTGATATCGTGGTCACTGGAATAGGTGGCACAGGCGTTGTAACCATAGGTGCACTTATAGGTATAGCATCTCATATGGAGAATAAAGGAGTAAGTGTTTTAGACCAAGTAGGAGTGGCTCAAAAAGGTGGAGCAGTACTTAGTCATATTCGAGTTGCATCAACACCAGAAAAAATTCACTCGGTTAAAGTAGGTAAAACTAGTGCAGATTTAATTTTAGGCTGTGATATGGTTGTAGTAACAACTTCTCCTGTAAGAGAATTAATGAATATAAATTCTACTCACTCTATTATAAATGACCATGAAACTCCTGTAGCAGGTTTTGTTTTAGATCCTGATCATTCATTTGGAGGAAAAAGAATACGTCAAATTATTGAAAAATCATCGAAAGAAACTAACTTTATAAACGCTATTAAAATTGCTACTGCTATGTTTGGTGATTCTATAGCTTCGAATATGTTTATAACAGGTTATGCTCTGCAAAAAGGTTTTATACCTGTACTTCCTGAAACTATGGAAGAAGCTATTAAACTAAATAATATTGCTGTCAATATGAACTTATCTGCCTTTAGGTGGGGAAGAATGGCTGCATATGATTATAACTATGTTGAGAAAGAAGCAGCTCCTTTTATGAATAATATTGAAATAGATAAAGATAAATATGATCTTAAAGAAATAATAAAAGATAGAACAGATTTTCTTAAAAATTATCAAAATAAGAAATATTCAGACTCATATATAGGTTTTGTTAATAAAACTATCGAACAAGAAAATAAAATTGAGAAAGATAAAGAAGATTTATCAAAAGCAGTTGCAAAATATTTATACAAACTCATGGCGTATAAAGATGAGTATGAGGTAGCAAGATTATATACTAATGGAGAATTTAAAGAAAAACTTCATAAAGCCTTTGAAGGTGATCTTAAATTAAAGTTTCATGTTGCACCTCCTTTATTTTCTCCAAAAGATCCTAATACAGGCAAATTAAAAAAAATTACTTTAGGCTCTTGGATACTGCCAGTGTTTAAGGTTTTATCAAAGCTTAAATTTTTAAGAGGAACTATATTAGATCCTTTTGGGAAAACAAAAGAACGTAAAATGGAAAGATTTTTAATTAATCAATACATAAATGATATAAACAAAATTTTAAATGAATTAGATACAAAAAACATATCGTTAGCTGTTCAAATAGCTTCTATTCCAGAAATGATCAGAGGTTATGGACATGTAAAAGAAGAGAACATGATAAAAGCTGAAAGAAAAAGAAAAGAATTATTGGAGATATGGAACTCTAAAGAAGATGGTCCAGTTACAGCCATAGCTGCAGAATAATTTTAAAAATCGATGAGCAAAATATATTCGTAGATAGTAATTAATTATGAAATTTATTCTATATGGACAAAAATAAACCTACGTTATCTGGAAAAGTAAAAAGATATGCTAATGTCAGTAGTAAAATTACTGGTGCTACAGCAAGAATTGCTAGTAATAAAATAATTGGCAATAATGATATAAATAAAAATGCAGACATTATTTTAAATGCTTTAGGAGGACTCAAAGGTCCATTAATGAAAGTAGCACAGTTATTATCAACTATACCAGATGCTCTTCCTAAAGAATATGCCGAAAAACTTCAAACTCTTCAGGCAGAAGCTCCTTCCATGGGATGGTTTTTTGTTAAAAGAAGAATGGCTAATGAGTTAGGAAAAGATTGGTTAAAAAAATTTGATACTTTTGAAAATGAAGCAAAAAATGCAGCATCACTTGGTCAAGTTCATAAAGCAACGATTGACGGGAAAGAGCTAGCATGCAAATTACAATATCCGGATATGATATCTACAGTTGATGCAGATCTTAAACAATTAAAACTCATATTCTCTCTCTATGGTACTTGGGATAAAACTATTAAAACTAAAGATATCTATAATGAGCTATCAGAAAGACTAAAGGAAGAATTAAACTATAAAAGAGAATTGAAAAATATGCTTTTATTTAATGAAATGCTTAATGACCAGAAATATATAAATGTTCCTAAACCCATAAATAAATTGTCTACAGATAGACTTCTTACTATGAGTTGGCTAAATGGAGAGTCTTTTATGAAATGGAAAAACTCAAGTTCAGAAGTTAAAAATCATCTAGCACTTACATTGTTTTATGCCTGGTATATTCCATTTTATAAATTTGGAATTATTCATGGAGACCCTCACCCTGGAAATTACCAAGTTGATAATTCAAATAAAAATAAACCCACAATAAATTTACTAGATTTTGGTTGTATTAGAGTCTTTCCACCTCATTTTGTTAAAGGCGTTATTGATTTATATATTGCTATGAGAGATGATAATTATGATCTAGCTATAAAAGCATACAAGTCATGGGGGTTTAACGACTTATCAAAAGATTTGATAAAAGTTTTAAATGTTTGGGCTTTATATATTTATGGACCTCTTTTAGAAAATAAAAAAAGACAAATTCAAGACCCAAACGCAAAACAAAATGGAAAAGAAGTTGCATCAAATGTCTACAAAGAACTAAAAAAATTAGGAGGTGTAGCTCCACCAA
>JAYGEJ010000186.1:0-1951 GCA_046582425.1 Alphaproteobacteria bacterium | reverse complement strand
CTAAAAAGATGATTTTGTAATTTCTAATCATATTTTGGAGTTTATATATTTTTATATCTATTAACCATCATGAAAACTATAATACCAAGAAATATTTGTGGTAAAAGTTCTTTGTTAAAAATTAAATTATAAATTCCCATTCCAACTAGAAAAGCTGATGATATATATCCAAATGAAACCCAAAATCTATTCATGTTTTATATTATCATTTAAATTCCTAGTGAGTAATTTAAAATTATACCATTTAATAAAATATAAGTAAATGCGGGTAATGCTTCTGAAATATTATCTTTTATTTGAATTCTTACAATTATAGCAAAGACCATCATTATTAATAAACATAAGGAGGATAGTATTAGTATTAAATTAAATTTAATTCCAATAAGTAATCCAATACCACCTAAAAGTTGAAAGAATCCAATTGTCTTTCTTCTTTTATTGAAACCCCATCTTTTATATTCATTTATCATCCTCTTAGAGATAAAAGAGTTAAATCCATAGATTATAAAAGAAAAAGCTGTAAATAATATAATAATTAGATTTATATCCATTAACTATAATATTCCAAAATTAAATGCAGCTACAAATAATGACATTAATAAAAATATTAATGAAGGAATAAACTTAATTAGAGGGTTCTTTACTTTTATATGAGACACTTGAGCACAAATCATAAAAAAAGCCATTGCAAGTGAAGCATACATGGTAATTTCTTTATACCAAACACCCATAATCAATAGAGTAGATATAGATATTTTTGAAGCACCTACAATGTTTCTTAATAAATCAGAATATCCATAATGCTTAAATTCATCGACTATATTATTATATCGAAAAACCCATATAAAGATTACTGAAATTGCTACTATTAGTTGTGATATTAATGAGATGTTTTCCATTTTTTTAAATTATCATATTTATTTTATTAATTAAAATATATCCATAAAAATATAAAATATTAATCCTTTTTTAAAGGACTTTAATTATCTATGGTTAAACATACAAACATTATAATTATTTGTTGTAGTTATCATATAGATATAAAGGTAAGGCTAATGAAAACCCTACGAATGAAGCTAAGATATATTTAGAAATACTTAAACCATTATTAACCTTTTTGTATATCAAAAATGATAAAAATGAAAAATAAGCTACAGTTATATCCCAAGTTATCATTGATACAGGATGTGAGGAATATATTTCATTAATAAAATAACTAAGTGTTGGTGTAGAACTCTTTAAAAATAAAAATAATTGATAATAGGGTAATATTACTCCTAAAACACAAAGGACAAAAAAAACTTTTTTCATAATGTAATTTTAATAATATAAACCTACTAACATCAGAGATAAATAGCAATTATCAGAAATAGTGTGTTTTTTGTTTAGAATGATTCTAAATTTCTGAAATAAAGAACATACATTATTTCATTTCGTTATTATAGTTGTAACAAATTATAATTTATGAAAAAAGATAAGCCATTGTGCCAGTGTGGTAATACCAGTAACGAAAACGGTTACTGTGACGGTTCTCACAACAAATAATATTTAAATCCCATCTTTTTTATGTGGTTTTTTGTTTTATAAACCTGAATCCATTTATTTTTATTCACTTCTCTATCTTATTTAGTCTTTTTAATATCAACAAGCATTAGAGCTAAAGTACCAATTACAACTATTTCAACATAGTCTTCAGTTGTCCATTCACTACCAAAGTATGATTTAATTAAAAAAATAGATACTGCTGTAACAAGTATCCCTATAGAAAAGTACTTTAGACATTTAATAAAATATTCCATACTATAGGTTTTTTTTATTCGTAAAATACTGATATTTCTGGATTACAAACAGGTGAAGCTTCTACTAATATTACTGTTCTTTTGTCTTTATAAAAATTAATCAATACTTCTTTTTTAATATCAAAATAATCAGGAATACCATCTCTTACAAC
>JAYGEJ010000030.1:0-8373 GCA_046582425.1 Alphaproteobacteria bacterium | reverse complement strand
ATTTATTAGGCTTCACTCACTGGAAAGAGCATGCCTTGTTCAAACTTTAGCTAGGTCTACAAATGAAGATTTAATTGAAGTTTCAGATAATATAGCAAAATCACATGCGAATGAAATTGAAAATTCTGATAAAGGTGAACTAGCTTTCAATGCCATGATGAGATTAATGGAAAAAATAGACCCCTCTTACAAAGACTAATTTATATAAATGCATTTAATTCTTTTAATATTTCTTCCGCATCTACATTATGTGGAAAATGAGTATAATATTTTCCATTTCTATCCATTAAATATATAAAAGATGAATGGTCAATTGTATATTCTAAATCAGAATCTTCTAATAAAACTTTCTTCTTATATACCCTCCAAGCTAAAGCTGCTTTATCTACCTGTTCTTGACTACCTGATAATCCAATGATTTCTTTATGAAATATATTTGCAAATTCTGACACCTTTTCATAATCATCTCTCTCTGGATCTAAAGTAACAAAAACAGCATTTATCTTATTACTGTCTTTATCTAAAGAATCCAAAACACTACTAATCATTGTCAAACCATATGGACAAATATCTGGGCAAGATGCAAACCCAAAAAATATTAATAATGGTTTGCCTTTGAAACTTTCAATATTGTATTTTTTTTCATTTTTACCTATTAAATCAAAATCTCCTCCTATACTCGCATCTTGTCTCGATTCTAAATTAACTTTATTTTTATTATCTAGCTTACTAAAATAGAAAAAGTCAGATAGTAACCAAAAAATCACTAAGACTATTGATATACCTATACCTCTTTTTATTCCTTTTAAAAAAGGTGATTTCATTTTTTATATAAACCTTTCATATATATTCTTAGAGTTATAAATTATTTTAGGTAATAAATTAATGAATCTTACTCTGCATATGCCATCTATAAAATCAAACCTACTTACTGCTAAATTATCAATCCAAAAGGGTAATGTGTAATTTGGCTCAGCCCTAATAGCATGAGCAATAGCTGCTTTTATTGGGCCTCCATGAGAAAATATAACTATATCTCCTTCTTTCCTCGTGTCCATTATATTTTCAATGCCTATAATTACACGATTATATAAATTGTTATAACTTTCTCCTCCAGGAGGAGTGTATTTTGGATCACATAACCAAGTTGGATGAAAAACATTTAATTCTTTTGTAGTTTCTTCTAATTTTTCATATTTAAGCCCTTGCCATTCTCCAAGGTTTTGCTCTCCAAAATTTTTATCTATTCTATAGTCTTTATATTTAAACCCTTCTTTAATAGTAGCATCCATAGTTTTAATAGTTCTTGTTAAATGTGAAGAATATACATACGCCTTTTTAGGTAAGATATCAGATAATATCTTATATGAATCTTGATCACTTACATCACAATCGACATCGTTATCACCATAACAACACCCATTATTTCCAATAACAGGGGCATGTCTTACCCACCAAAATCTAATTTCAGACAATATTTTTACTCCGCATTTCCTAATAGTAATCCTTTTTTCTTAGCAAAGGAATAAGAATATAATAATAAACTTACTCCAATAAATATATATATTAAATTTATAAAACAAGCTTTTAATAGAAGATCAACTTGAAAAATACCATCAAAAAAAGTTAGACGCATTCCTTCAAATATATATGTTGCAGGAATTAACATTGAGACAGGTTGAAGCCATTCTGGCAAAATACTTATTGGATAAAAAACCCCACATAAAGGCTGAATAAAAAATAATGCCGCCCAGGCAAAAGTCTCTGCGGATAAGCCGAAACGAATTAATAAGGCACATATTGCTAAGCCTAAAGACCAACCCATAACGATCAAATTTATGAAAAATAATATAAAACCTAAGCCATAAGAAGGTATCTGGAAATCAAATAAAAAATAAGCTGCTAGGCCTGCTCCACCAACACCTATTATTGTTCTTATAAGACTTGCAACTATCAATGATAAAATTAATTCTATAGGTTTTAATGGAGATACTGCAATATTTCCTAAATTTCTAGACCAAAGCTCTTCTATAAATGATAAAGTTACTCCTAATTGTCCCCTAAATAAAGTATCCCACATAATTACTGAAGCAATCAAAACTCCCGACGCTAATAGAAAAACATTAGAGTTTTGGGCAAGAAATTTACTCATAAATGCCCACAAAACCATGTTTAAAAAAGGCCAGTAAATTAATTCTAAAACTCTAGGCCATGAAACCATAAATAAATAAATGTGCCTAAGTATCATTGCATAAATTCTTCTAATGAATAAAATCATTGAGTACTATACCCGATCATTTCTTGCCAATTGCAAAAAAACTTGTTCAAGATTATTTCTCTTATAACGTTTTATTAGATCGGATGGTGTCCCTTGATCAATTACCTTGCCTCTACCCATCATAATTACATTATTACACATCCTCTCTACTTCTGGCATATTATGAGAGGCAATTATGAATGTTGCTCCAGAGTTATTTTTATAGTGTTCTAGATATGTACGTATCCAATCAGCATGATCAGGATCTAATGAAGCAGTTGGCTCATCTAAAAATAGTATTTTGGGATCATTAATCAATGATTTAGCAATTGATACTCTTGTTTTCTGTCCAGCAGATAACCTACCTACCCTTCTTTTTAATAAATCTTTTATATCTAAATCTTGAGCTAATTTTTCTATTTTATATGATAAATTTTTTACTCCATAAATATGTCCAAATACCGTTAGGTTTTGTAATACTGTTAATTTATGAGGAAGTTCAACAAATGGTGAAGCAAAATTAATTTCTTTTGATATCTGATTTCTGAACTTATAAATATTTTTATTTAAAATATTTATATTTCCAGATGAAGATTTTAAAATTCCCATCAGCATCATAATTATAGTAGTTTTTCCTGCTCCATTACTTCCTAATAATCCTAATGTATGAGATTTTTCTATTGTAAAAGAAATATTATTTACGGCTTTTATATCTCCATAATTTTTAGAGACATTTTCTACAGAAACGACTGTATCTAAAGGCGTACTCATTATTTTATGATTTGACAAAATATTAATCCATATTATTTGTTTTTATAAAACTTTATATATTTAATTATTAATGGCGAAAGAGATAAAATTGACAAACCTGATAAACCTATAATTATTTTTGTAGAATCGTAACCATTGATACTTAAAATATCACCAGAAATAAATACTTCACTTGCACCCTCTCCCAATAGGGAATAAACAACTGTTCCAGGGATTATACCTATAAGCGTAGTAAAAGCGTAAACATTAAAACGAATTCCTAATATTGCAGGAGCTATATTCACAAATACAAATGGAAATATTGGCATGAGTCTCATAAATAATAAGTAATAAAAAGCATTATTATTGATTCCATGTTCTATTTTTTGCAAAATACTTTTTTTATTAATAATTTTTTTTCTAAAAAAATCTCTTAAAAGGCTCTTAGTCATTAAAAATATTATACAAGCTCCTATAGTAGCTGCAATAACTGTTAAAAAACATCCAATTTGCCAACCAAATACATAACCGCCTGATACTGTTAGTAGCCAAGCTCCAGGTAATGAAAAAATAACTGTTACTATATAAAGCAATATAAATAAAATAGAAGCACGGTATAAATTTACTTGTATATAACCTAAAATATAATCATGATGCTGATTAATAAAGTTAATATTTAGAACAGAAAAAAATCCAGTATAGTTAAGTAAAAAAATTACCAAAAAAAATGTTGCTAATAAAATTAATTTCCAATATTTTCTCATTTAAAACAAATATACCATTTTATTAAAAAAGATAGTGCTATAATTTAATAAATATAATATATAGAGCTTTCCATATGTATTTAGATATTAATTACGCACTTTAAAGTTTTTAATTAATCACTATACTTTGGAATAAGTAATATAAGATTTTTATAATGATGGAGAAATTAAGATGAAACGTACATTCCAACCTAGTAGACTTGTTAGAGCAAGACGCCATGGCTTTAGATCAAGAATGGCTACTAAAAATGGAAGACTAGTTTTAGCAAGAAGAAGAGCAAAAGGTAGAAAAGTTCTATCTGCCTAGTTGATAATGATGTCTTGTTATATACAATCTATAAAAAAAAGAACGGATTTTATTAAACTTTCAAAAGAGGGATTATCATCTCCACAAGAAGGCCTTGTACTTCAAGTAAAAAGTAATAAAGAAGACACAAAACATCAGCTTATTAGGTTTGGTGTTACAGCGACAAAGAAAATTGGTAATGCAGTAATTAGGAATAAATGTAAAAGAAAATTAAGAGTTTTAGCAAAAGATGTTTTGTTAAAATATGCTAAAGAAAATAGTGACTATGTTTTAATAGCTAGAAATACTACTTATAATAGAAATATAAGTTTACTTAAAACTGATCTATTAGAAGCGCTAAAAGAGACACAGTATGTAAAAAATATAGAATATACGAATATTCCATAAGGATATATAATGGGTGATCAAAAAAATTTACTACTAGCAATTTTAGCTTCTCTAGTTGTTTTACTAGGTTTTCAATTATTGTTTCCGGCTGAAGAAATTCCTAAAAATAATGCTGTTCTGGATAGAGAAGACTCTTTTGCTCCTACTCCAGAAGTTATTACAGAAATGCCTAAAGCTAGAAATGAAATTATAGGCGAGAGCGAAAGAATTAATATTAATAATCAATATATTAATGGATCCATAACTCTTACAGGTGCTAGAATTGATGATATTATTTTAAAAAATTATCTTACAGACCTTTCTCCTAACTCTGAAAATGTTAAATATTTATCTCCTAAAGGATCTAACAATTCATATTTTGCTGAGTATGGATGGGTAAGTACTAATAATAATATAGAACTACCAAAACCTAATACTGTATGGATAAGTGATAAAAATACAATTAGTCCTAACTCGCCGGTAACTCTTACTTGGGATAATGGAAATGGCTTAATTTTTAAAAGAAAAATTAGCATAGATAACGAATACATGTTTAATATTGAGCAAATAGTTACTAATAATACATCGAAAGATATTAATCTTTACCCTTATGGTTTATTAAATAGAACTGGCTTTCCTAAACTTTCTGGCTTATTTATTTTGCATGAAGGTCCTATAGGAGTGCTAAATGATAGAGTAAAAGAAATAGACTATGATGACTTAGAAGATGAGAAAAAAATATCTGAAAAATCTAATAATGGTTGGTTAGGTATTACGGATAAATATTGGCTAGCAGCTTTAATTCCAAATCAAAAACTTAGCTTTGAAGCGTTTTTTCAAAGTTTTGATCATACAGAAAATATCAAATTCCAAACAAGTTATTTAGGTCCACAAATTAATATTCGTCCTAATTCAGAAAGTGCTTACTCTTCACGATTTTATACTGGGGCTAAAGAATTACCTATCTTAGATAAACATGAGAAGAATGATATTCCTATGTTTGATAAAGCAATTGATTTTGGATGGTTCTATGTAATTACAAAACCTCTTGCTTATCTTTTAAACTTTTTTTCATCTTACTTAGGTAATGTAGGTCTCGCTATTATAGCTCTTACTATTTGTATAAGAATTATTTTATTTCCTTTAGCTAATAAATCTTTCAAATCTATGAGTAAAATGAAAGTGCTACAGCCTAAAATGATGGAAATCAGAGAAAGATATGGAAATGATAAAGTACAAATGCAGAAAGAAGTAATGGCTTTATATAAAAAAGAAAAGGCTAATCCTTTAGCAGGATGTTTACCTATACTTCTTCAAATACCAGTATTTTTTGCATTATATAAGGTGCTAACTGTAACTTTAGAAATGAGGCAAGCCCCATTTTATGGTTGGATAAAAGATTTATCTGTACCTGACCCTTATTCAATTTTTAATTTATTTGGATTGATACCTATTGATCTTCCTTCTTTTTTAATTATTGGTATATGGCCGCTTTTAATGGGTGCTACTATGTTTCTACAACAAAAATTAAATCCAGCACCTCCAGATCCTGTGCAGGCTAAAGTAATGGCAATGCTTCCTTTCATATTTATCTTTTTATTTGCACAATTTGCTGCTGGATTAGTATTATATTGGACGTGCAATAATGTATTATCAATTGCTCAACAATGGATCATTATGAAAAAATTGGATAATGAAAAACAAGCTAAATAATAGGTAAATAAATTGAATGAAAATAAAAATTTAATTTTTTATCAACAAGCAGAGCATTATACAGCAGCAGCGGATATAACACAATTTCCTAACATAAATTTACCTGAGGTATGTTTTGCAGGAAGGTCTAATGTGGGAAAGTCCAGTTTAATAAATTCTATTTGTAGTAAACGTTCATTAGCTAGAACCTCCAATACTCCCGGCAGGACACAATTAATACATTTTTATAATATAAAAAATAAATTATTTTTATCTGACCTACCAGGCTATGGTTACGCGAAAGCTCCTAAATCTAAAAGATTTGAATGGATAAAACTCATGGAAGGTTATTTTAAGAATAGAAGTAATTTATCTAGAGTTTTTATTCTTATTGATGCGCGAAGAGGAATAAAGAATTCTGACCATGAATTAATGGACCTATTAAATATTATAGCAGTTAACTTTCAATGTATTTTAACAAAAATAGATAAAATATCGTCAACAGCCTTAAGAGAAGTAACTGAAAGTGCCTTATCCCAAACTGAAAAATACGCAGCTTCTTTTCCAGAAATTTTACAATCAAGCTCTAATAAAAAGATAGGTATTGATAAAATTCATGAATGTCTTAATTTGATCTTAAATATTAATAATATTTCTAAGAAAGAATAATTATGGATAAAAAAACTATAATAAAACAAGTTTCTAATATTCTAAATACGAACCAGAAAGATATAGAAAATTATGTTGAAATGTTTCAGGGAAAAATAATTGTTATTAAATATGGTGGTCATGCTATGGGAGATAAAAAGCTAGCACACACTTTTGCTGAAGATGTTACTATTTTGCAAAAATTAGGAATAAGACCAGTTGTTATTCATGGAGGAGGTCCACAAATAGGCTCAATGCTTGAAAAACTAAATATTGAATCATCTTTCATAAATGGGTTAAGGATTACTAATGAAGAAACAGTCGAAATTGTAGAAATGGTTTTATCAGGTTCAATAAATAAAGATATCGTTAATAAAATTCATTCTGCAGGAGGCCTTGCTATTGGTTTGTCAGGTAAAGATGCTAAGTTGATATTGGCTAATAAGCTTAAGGATAAATTTAAAGATCCAGAATCAAATATAGAAAAATTTCTAGATATTGGTTTTGTAGGCAAACCAGAGAAAATTGATTCCACTATTATCAATATAGTTACAAAAAACCTAATGATCCCAGTAATAGCTCCCGTTGGTTTTGGTCATAATGGAGAAACGTATAACATAAACGCAGACACAGCAGCAGGTGCTATAGCTAGCTCATTAAAGGCAGAAAGAATATTATTGCTTACAGATGTTGAAGGAGTCTTAGACTCAGAAAAAAAGTTGATTCCGAGTATTTCAGTTATTCAGGCTGAGTCCATGATAAATAATAAGGTAATAACTGGCGGCATGATTCCAAAAATTGAAACTTGCTTAGCTACAGTTGAAGCTGGGGTAAAAGCAGCAGTTATTATTGATGGCAGATCATCACATGCTATACTTCGCGAAATATTTACTACAAGCGGTTCTGGAACAATGATTGAGTAAAATAATATATAGTAATTTAAATTTAAAAATAATAAAGCATTGGGTATTTGATTTGGATAATACTTTATATCCTGCATCAAGTAATCTATTTTCTAAAATAGATATAAGAATGAAAAAATTTATCATTAATAAATTAAATGTAAAGGAAGATGAAGCCTATGCTCTTCAAAAAAGATATTATTTTAAATATGGTACTACTCTTGCCGGCCTAATGAAAAATCATAATATAGAGCCAAAAGAATTTTTAGATTATGTTCATGATATAGATGTGGGCTCTTTAAAAAAAGATGTAAAATTAAAAAATATTTTATCATTACTACCTGGAAATATTTATATTTATACAAATGGCTCAAAAAGTCATGCGATAAATGTTATGCTAAGGTTAGGTATTAATAACGTAATTACTAGAATATTTGATATTGAAAATGCAAATTATATTCCCAAACCCTCTATAACAGCTCTAAAGTCTTTTATGAAAAAATTTAATATAAATGCTGAAGAAGCTATATTCTTTGAAGATATTCCTAAAAATCTAATCAACCCTAAAAAGGTTGGATTTCAGACTGTTTTAATAAAAAGCAACTCTCATCCAGATAATAATACTAATATTTTAAAGAAAGAGGAAATACACCATGATTTTGTTGATTATACTTCATATAATATAAC
>JAYGEJ010000008.1:0-4330 GCA_046582425.1 Alphaproteobacteria bacterium | reverse complement strand
AAGATATTCTGTGAAGCTGTTTTCCATGCAAGCTAGAGACCCAATAATAATCTGCAGGATGATCAGGAGGAATACCAGCTTCTGTAATAGCTTTATCTATTCCCCATCTACGATAGTATTCCATCGTTCTATTTGCTACAGCATTAGCTCTTGGATGATTATTTAATCCTGATGCCTGTTCTACCACCATACAATCTATATTTCTCCAACCTAATTCTGCAGCTAAAGACAAACCTACAGAACCTCCACCTGATATTAGAACTGAAACTTCTTTCATAGTTTTATACTTCCTTAAAATTTGCCTTATCTTTATGTTCGAATAAGAATTCTAAAAGAATTTTATTAAAACTTAATGGTTGTTCTATATTACTTAAATGCCCAGCATTTTTGATAATATTTAACGAAGAATTTTTAATTTTTTCTTTAGCTAGATAACCAATACTTACAGGCGTTAATTTATCATACTCTCCATAAACTAGCTGAGTAGGAACATTAAATTTTGATAAATTACTGCTAGCATTATAAGTAATACTCTCAGAAATAGTTTTTAAATAAGATTCAATATGAATTTTTAAAAAACTATTTTTTATTTTTATTTTAGCTTCATCTGAGCAATTTGGGCCCACTAGAGAATTAATAAGAGCTGGAGCAATCTCGCTTAATGTTTTTCCACTCTTCAGGGGTTTTTGCCTTAAATTAATAAATTCTTTTTGTTTATCTTTACTTAAAATTTTATAATCAAAAAAACAATCACATAAAAATAATGTAGCAACTCTATCTTTATACTTTGGATAAAAATCCATTAATATTCTAGCACCCATAGATAAACCTACTAAATGTGCTTTATCTATATTTTTAGAATCCAATAATCTAACTAAATCGTGACTGAAATCTTCAAACTTTAGTTCTCCTTCATAATCATCTGAATCACCATAACCTCTTGCATCCCAAGCTATGGCAGTAAAATCATTTGCAATAGCATTTTGCTGCTCATACCAATTGTCACTATTTCCACCTATTCCATGTAAAAATATTACTGGGGGACCATTACCAGTTTCTTTAAAATTAATTAGAGGATTACCTTTTACAAAACCTTGCTTTATTTTATTTAAAATCATTAACCTAAGGGACCTACCAGTTTCCCTGATTTTACAATAACCGTATCATCTATTTTTATATCGCAATTTCTCATTGGTAGATCAAAATGACAAGTGGTATACCTATGAGCAAACTCATTTGCTCCAGTAGAAATTAAAAAGTTACCAGCAAAGGCTCTTAATTCTGTACAATTTACGTCTTGCTTATCATACATTGTTAATGCATCCCATCTAGCATTAGGATTAAGCCCCCAACCTACGTGCGAAATAGCATATGCATTTGGGTCTTTCCATCCCTCATAATAAGATCTCATTAAATTTGCATCTAATCCTTCACCCTCAATATTAGTAACAAAGTCATTCTCAATCGTTAAAATAACAGGGCTTTCTATATATTTTTTAAAAGTTAAATTAACATCACCAATATCTAAAACTACTTTTCCATTTACTGTATTCTTCAGCGGAAAGAATAATGCCAAACCGGCAGGCCAATAAGCCACCTTTTCACCTGGAGTAAGATAACCAGCTCCAGCTCTAGCAGGAGCTCCATTAATATCAACAGTAAGATTAGTTCCTGCACTAGAACTTACCTTCATAGTTTTAGAAGTTTTTAATATATCCAAACTAGAAATAACTTTAGGAGTCAAATTCTCATCAGGCATACATCTCTCTAAAACTTCAGGATGTTCATTAGATATCATTAAAAGACGTCCTCCACCTTTAATAATAGTTTGTAATTCTTTTGAATGCAGCATTCCTTCGACTGTGCAATCAATAATTAAATCACATGAACTTAGAGCAGGTAATACAGCTTCATAACCTTCAAATGAATAGCAAGAACCGGTTGACCTAACTGGAATAACATCTTTTAATTTTGGAGTAGGAACGTTAAATTGAATTGGTTTAGCTCCAATTCTTGACAATGCATGCATTGATAGGTCTATTAAAACTTGCCTAGATTGTGTCTCAGAAATTATAGCAACTGTATTATTTTTACTTACACCGCTTAATAAAAAGCTTTTTTCAAAGCAATCTATCCATTTTGACTCTAAGTTTTCTCTCAACATGTTCCTCACCCTTAATGCACATTAAAGCTTCATTATATATTGTATAATTTAATTTACAAATTTAATACTAACAGACTGAATTCTGTAAAATATAGAATAATTTTATAGTTTGTTTTTTGCTGCTTCAAGAAGTGGCTTAATAACTTTATTTTTAAGGTCTATTCCTACACCACATTTACATCCAGGACAATCTAAGCAGGCATCTAAACCTAAATCTATTGCTTTTTCTATTATAATATTTTTTCCTTGCTCAGAAGTAAGTGGGTCATTTCTTAATCTTTCAAGTTTAAGTAATGAAAATGGATTGCCATGAATATACCCTTCAGATGCATTAGGTAGTTTATCTTTCACGTCACCTGGTAATTTATCTTCAAAATTTCTAGAGTGCATAGGACATTTGTCCAGACATGCATAGCATTCTATGCATGCCGTTAAATCGTGATAAACTTCAGGCGCTTCTACATTCAAGTCATTGCCCTGAGCTGAAGTTTTTAATCCTCTCATTTGTCTTGCTATACCATCTCTTCTTACAACTAAATCACTTAATACTGGTAATGTTGCAATAGCGCTCAGTTTATCTCCATCTTTCACTCTAGCTCTACAAGCTACTCTAGGTCTATCGTTGATATCAATTGTGCATACCCCGCAATTTCTTGCTCTACATCCAAAACGAAACGCTAAATCTGGAATAACTGATGACTGAGCTTGCATTAGAACGTCTAAAGCCATAGGCTTTTCTTTTTCTTCTCTTTTATTATAAGTATAAGATACTACTTTTTCATCACCATCTCTCACGGTAACAATATTAACTTCTATAGAGTTGATGTTTTTATTCATGGTGAAGTTGTTTCGCCAATAGCTCCATCTGTTCCACCTGGCATAATTTCTGGCGCCTGACCATTTGCTGACATAATATCTTTATATTTTTTTTCTAGCTTTTTATCTTTCATATTTCTAGGAAGAACAGATAATATTCTAGCCTCAAATAATCTCTTTTTTTCCAAAATTTTATAATAAATTAAGTTCTTAAGTGGAGTTCTAGTTCTATTTAACTTTTTAACTAAATAGCCATTATTATTTTTATTAACTACAGTTGAATAAGGTTTTGAAAATATAGATATATTTTTTGCATCCAACCTAACATGCCCCCCAATACTTCCTTTTCTTTCTTTAGCCGCTAGACCTATTAATTGGGCGGAAAATAACATATTTTTTAATTCTACATAATCTAGAAATGCTTGATTCCATAAAAAATAATTTGGTATAGAGATATTAGTAAGTTTTGACTTTATATCTTTTATTAAATTTTCCATTTTTTCTATGCCCTTTGCTGTTCTAACTGGGCCAATATTTTTCCAACTATCTTTTTGAAGCAACTCTCTTAAACTATTAGAGGATATAGTACCTTTTTGGCCAAACAATTTAGAATATTCATTTATATATTTATCAAAAGTTACTTGGCTGACTTTAAATTTATTATTTAGTGCATGCTTAGCCGCAGCTATGCCGGACCTATTTCCAAAAACTGCTAACTCTGTTAAAGATGTGGAGCCTAATCTATTAGCTCCAAATAACCCTCCCATTGCTTGTCCAGCTGCATATAAACCTGTTATTCCGTATTTTACAGAACCTTCATCCTCACCTCCTACACTCTGCCCCTCATCATTTACTCTAATTCCTCCCATCATATAGTGAGCACCGGGACGTACTTCCCATGCTGTTTCTACTTTAGCAGCTTCTTTACCGAGTGCTTGACGAGCATTTATATACGCTGTTGGCAAACTATCCTGTAAATATTTCATAAAATATGGACCTGATTTTGGAAGTTCTTTATTTGCGGTCATATCTAAAAAGGCTCCTCCATTAGGACTTCCTCGTCCGTCCTCTACAGCCCTCATAATTGCCTCCGAACACGCGGCTCTAGTCCTTAAATGCACTCCATTTAATATAATCTTTCCATTTTTATCTCTTAATACACCTAAGTAACTTGCTGTTGAAGGTTCCCCAGCAAGTAAACCTTCATAGGAAGGAGGTGAAGCTAGGCAAAAAGGTAAAAACTGAAGCTGTTCCATATCGACTAAATCTGCTCCTGCTCTTAAAGCTATAGCATAACTGTCACCGGTATTACCTCGCATTGTATCTGTCTTAGGAAAAAATAAAGTAGAT
>JAYGEJ010000177.1:0-2627 GCA_046582425.1 Alphaproteobacteria bacterium | reverse complement strand
GATGACGCTATAGTTGTTGCTGAATATGCTCAAACTAGGCATGAAGAAGGAGATGATTCAAATTCGTCAGCAAGAAAAGGTGCCAGTAAAATGTTTATTCCTGTTTTTACAGCAGCAATTACTACTGTTGCGGCTTTCATTCCTATATTTTTAATTACAGGTATTATTGGGCAGGTTATTGAAGCTATTCCATTAGTAGCAATAGCCGTTCTAATTGCTTCACTTATAGAGTGTTTTCTTATATTACCAGGACATTTATCTTTAGCTTTAAAAAATAAAAAAAAGAATATTTCTAAATTTAGAACTAAATTTAACAAATATTTCTTTATAATCAAACAAAAATATTTTCGTAAATTAGCGACTTATGCGGTTAAATATAGATATATAACTTTGTCTACTACACTTTCTGTTTTAATTATAGTATTAGGTTTAATGTCAGGAGGAAGGGTATCTTTTGTTTTTTTTCCTTCGCCAGAGCCTGATATAATTTATGTTAATTTTAATTTTTCTCCTGGCACTCCTAGAGAAAATACAGCATCAATGATAAGTGAATTAGAAAAATCATTATTAGAGGTAGATCATAATAAAGAAGTAAAGACGTATTTTTCTATTATAGGTAAATCATTAGGTTTGCCTGGAAGCGTTCAACAGATTCAGGGACAACATTTAGGAGCAATGGTAGTCGAATTAGTTAGTTCAGATTCAAGAATAACTGAGGTTAGTGATTTAATAATTCTTTGGAAAAAAAATATAAGTAAACCAGCAGGATTAGAGTCTATGACTATATCTTCTAAACGGCAAGGACCACCTGGTAAAGATATAGATATTAGAATTATTCCCAATACTATTAATAATGATATTTCTTATACCAAATTAGTAGCTGATGAAGTTAAAAGTATTCTAGCTAAATATGAAGGAGTAAGTGATATTTATGATGACTTACCTTGGGGTAAAGAAGAATTGGTATTAAGATTATTACCTCTAGGAAAATCTTTAGGGTTTACTACCCTTGAGGTTGCAAATCAGATACGTGCTGCTTTCAGAGGAATTGTTGTCAAAAGATTTTCGGATGGATCAGAAGAAGTTCTTATTAGAATTAGACACGATAACCAAAGACTTAGAGAGATAGATTTAAAAAATATGTTTATTATGTCTTCTAGTAAAAACTTTATTCCATTAAGCCAAATTGTAGAATTAGAATATGAAAAAGGTTTTTCTATTATTAGGAGAGAGAATGGTAAATCTGAGGTTTCTATTACGGCAGAAATTGATGAAAAAATAATTGCGCCTTCTACAATATTAAACGCACTTTCAGCAGGCCCTCTAGATGATATAATAATAGATAAAGGGCACAGTTGGAGATTAGCTGGAAGGTCTGAAGAACAAAGTGAAACTTTAATGGATATGAAAATAGGAACAGTCATTGGATTAATTTTAATATTTATAATTTTATCTGGAGTTTTTTCATCTTATATTAGACCTCTTATAGTTATGAGTATTATCCCATTTGCAGCATTAGGATCTATTATTGGTCATTGGCTTACAGGCTTTAATATAACTATTTTATCTTTGGTAGCACTTTTGGGATTAGCAGGAATTGTAATTAACGATTCTATAATTATGGTTTCTACAATAGATGAAAAAATAAAAAAAGGTATAAGCATACTTAATGCTGTAATTGATGGGGCATGTGAGAGATTTAGAGCAGTAATTTTAACATCTTTAACAACAATATCTGGCCTTATCCCTCTTTTATTTGAAGGTAGTACGCAAGCTCAATTTTTAAAACCTATGGCAATTACAATAGTTTTTGGTTTAATTGCTACAACTTTTTTAGTATTATTTTTAGTGCCAGCTTTAATTCTAGTACAAAATGATATTAAAAATATATTTAATAAAATTGGTTCTAGAATATCAAGCTAAAAATATATTAAGAGGAGATTTCAAATTGTTTGTTGTTATAGTAAAATTTAAAGTTCCTAATAATTCAAATAGTAATGATATTAAAAATAAATTTCAAGAAACAGCACCTATGTATCAAGAAACTGATGGGCTTATTAGAAAAAATTATTTATTGAATAAGGATAAAAATTTAGCAGGAGGTGTATATATTTTTGATACTTCTAAAAATGCTCATGCATGGTTTGATCAAAGCCGAATAAAATGGTTAACTGAAAGATACTCAGAACCAGAGATTTCTTATTTTGATTCACCTGTAGAAGTAAATAATTCTGATAATAGAATTAATATAAACTAGTTTTTAAAAATTTAATATTTTTTCCAGAAAGAAGGCATTATTAATATCAAAACTGCTAGAAATTCTAACCTACCTATGATCATTGAGGCAGATAACACCCATTTAGCTTGAGCAGGTAAATTGCTAAAGTTGCCTAATGGACCTATTTCAGAACTAAGGCCAGGGCCTACAACTGCTATTGAAGTAGCAGCAGCTGAAAAAAGCAGTTAATAAATCTAATCCCATCCAGTATAATATTCCGGCAACAATTATAACGGATGCTATAAATAAAAAAATTAGTGCTAATATAGAAAGAGTTGTTTTATCATCTATTATTGCTTTAGAATAAGTTATTTTAAGTATTTGATGAGGTCTAACAATTTTTTGTATT
>JAYGEJ010000124.1:0-15256 GCA_046582425.1 Alphaproteobacteria bacterium | reverse complement strand
TATTTCTTCATTAATAATATATGAAAAAACTAATGTTAAAAAGCCACCATAATTTAATAGATCTGAATAAACATATGCTAAAGCATAAGATGGTATAGCTAATGGAAGTACTAATAGCCACTCTATATATTTTTTCATTGGGAAAATATACATAGAAACAAGCCAAGCTGAGATTACACCTAAAATCAACGTTCCAAAAGCTGAAAAAATCAGTAAAATTAATGAATTTACTATATAAGAAGTTAATACTGTATTCTTAAGATGTAACCAAGTATCATCACCAGTATTAAATAAAAATAAGAAAATAATTAAAATTGGAATTATAACTATTAAACTCAGTATAACAGACAAATAAGCCCAGCTATTTTTGATAAAGGAAGTCATTTATTAATTATAAATAATAAAAACAAAAATCATATATATATTATAATTATTTCCACCCCACTCTATCTGCTAATCTAATTGCTTTATAAGATAGCCTACCATATTCATAGACATTAGTTGAGTCAGCCTCAAAAGACCCAAGACTTTTTAATTCATTTGGAACTTCAATAGTATTAACAACTGGATATTCAAAATTAGTATATGCATATATTTTTTGCGCTTTATCACTAACTAAAAATTCTATTAATTTTTTTCCATTATCTGGATTAGGTGCATTAAGAAGTAGACCAGCACCGCTAATGTTAAAATGAGTCCCCATATCATCATCTTTTGGAAAATAAATACCTAAAGAATCAAATAAAACTCTATTATCAGAATTAAGCATTTTCACAATATAATACGAGTTAACTATTGCAAGGTCTCCAATTCCTGCAGCTATAGCCTTAATTTGATCTCTATCTCCGCCAGCAGGATCTCTAGCTAAATTATTTACTAATCCTTTAGCCCAAAATTCTGTATTTTCTTCTCCATACTTAGCAATCATATGTGCAATCAAAGATTGATTATATATATTACTAGAAGAACGTATTAGTATTCTGTTATTAAAAATAGGATCTGAAAGAAATTTATAACCAACTAGTTCATTCTCATTAACTCTATCTAATGAATAAACAATTATTCTAGCTCTTAAACTTAGACCAAACCATAAATTATTTATATCTCTATATTTTGATTGAATCCTAGTATTTAATATTTCAGAATTAATTGGTTGAAAAAATTGTTCTTTAGATGCTTTCCATAAATTACCTGCATCAGATGTTAGCATAACATCTGCTGGTGATTTTTTACCTTCTCTTAATATTCTTTGATGAAGTTGTGAGGCTTTTGCTGTAACTATATTAACTTTTATACCAGTTTCTTTTTCAAATAAAACCATTAATGGCTTAATTAAGTGTTCCTTTCGTGCAGAATAAAGATTTACCTCTTCTGACCAACATTTAACTGTAGTAAAAAAAAATAAAATAAAAATCATTAATATATTCATTTGTTTCATTATCTAACCAATTCTAATTTATATTATTGAGAATGATAATTACTCGCACAATTATAAGGTAAATAAAAGAAAAAAAATAAAAAAAAATTGTAATACTAGAGAGTACTAATATTTTCTCTATTCAGAACTGACGGACCTGCATTTCTTGCAAGCAAACCTGAAGATTTAAGCTCAGAAAGACCAGGAAGATCTTTTAAAGAAGATAATCCAAAATGGTCTAAGAAATCTTTTGTTGTTCGCCATGTTGAAGGCCTACCTGGAATATTTTTATGCCCCTTGGGCTCTACCCAATTATTATCTAATAGGACTTCTAAAGAACTTTGGCTGACACTTACACCTCTCATATCTTCAATTTCAGCTCTTGTAATAGGTTGATGGTAAGCTATTATAGATAGTATCTCTAAAGCTGCTTTAGATAATTTTTTTTGAATTGTTTTCTCTATTTTTAGATATTCAGCAATACTACTAGAAGATCGAAATGCAAGAGAATCTGAACTTTTTTCTAAAACAAAACCACCATCTTTATATTTTTCTAGAAGAAAATCTATAATATAATTAATATCTATATTACCAGGAAGTCTATTTAATAAATCCTTAATTTTAATAGGTTTTTCACTAGTAAAAATAATAGCTTCAGCAATTTTTATTAATAATTCTTTATTCATACTAATTAGACTCTAACTTATTTCTAATAAATATATCACCAAATGGATTTAATTGCCTTATTTCTACTTTACCTTTTTTTGCTAATTCTAAAGTAGCTGAAAATGTAGCAGCTAAAACTGAACTATTAAAAACATTATCACTATGATCTAAATCTTCCGGCAGAAATAAAGATAACTGCTGCCAATCTTTATCATTATTCAATAAACTATTAAGTCTTTTTAATGCAGATTCTATAGTCTCTAATTTCTTCATAGGAGGTTGATAATTCATCAAATTTTTACCTCGTACTACATTACTATAAGAAAAGAGCATATCATTTAAATTAGTATTATCTTCAACATGTATAATTTTATCTTCTACTGAAATAATACCCTTTGGAAAGCGGCTAATATAAAGGAGATCTAATTTAAATAATTTTTTACCGGCATCCCTCATAGATTGCAATCTACTTAATTGTAGTTTAAGCGCATTTGATAATTCTTCTCCGGTTAGCTCCTCTTCCTCTTCATCTGGTAATAAGATTTTAGATTTAAGAAATGCCAACCATGCTGCCATGACTAAATAATCAGAAGCTATTTCTAAGTTTAATTTATTAGCATTTTTTACATATTGTAGATACTGTTCAGCCAATTCTAAAATTGAGATATTCAACAAATCAACTTTTTGTCTTTTAGCTAGCTCTAAAAGTAAATCTATAGCTCCTTCATAACCATTTATATTTAATAATAAAACATCATCATTTAGAGAGATGCCATTAGTATCGAATGAGTCTTCTGAATTAGCCTCTATATTATATTTTATCTCTTCCATAAGTACCTTAAGAATACAAACAATTATAATATTAATAACACAACATATATAAATATGCTAATTATAAACACAAGATGTAGGAATAATAACTTATAAAGAAAGGTTGTAATCTAAGTATTTTTTCAAAATATCGCTTAACTCAATCTTAAAAGATGGTAAATAACTCAAATTATTTATTTTTTGTATTTTATCACAACTTAATTCTAATTTTTTTAAAACATTATTATCTATAATTTTTCCATATTTAAGAGCTACTTCCGTATCTTTTGCTATACCAGAACAATGTAAAATTATATCATAACCTGCATTATATATTGACTCAATTTTACTCTTAGTATCTCCTGATAGAGCAGACATTTCAATATCATCTGATATTAAAATACCTCTATAATTTAATTTTTTCTTAATATAATTATTAGCTATTTTTGATTGAGAGATAGGCCATCTTGAATCTAAATCTTCATATAGGATATGAGCAGTCATGGCAATTGGCATTTTCGATAAATCTCTAAAAGGAATAAAATCATTTTTTTCAAGAAAATTTATTTTTTCTTTTACTATTGGTAAAGATATATGACTATCGGAAGATGCTCTTCCATGACCTGGAATATGTTTGATAATAGGCAATACTCCAGAATCCATTAGACCTTTACAGGCCATTTTTCCTAATAATGATACTATATTTGGATCTTTAGAGAATGATCTATTACCAATTATAGAATGCGTTTTTCTACTAATAACATCTAAGCAAGGAGCACAATTTACATTTATTCCGATATTTTTGAGATCACTTCCTAAAAGATAATAATTTAAATATACTGCTCTCTTGGCAATTTTTATAGATTTAACAGCCAACTTACCAAAAATATCTGCGGCAGGATAATTAGGACAATTAGGATGATTTAATCTTTGAACTCTTCCACCCTCTTGATCAATTAAAATAAGACAATTAGTTCCAACCAAACCTCTTATCTGATTAACTAATTTAGATAATTGATACTTATCTTTTATATTTCTTCTAAATAATATAATGCCTAAAGGTAAATAATATTTTAAAATAGATATTTCATTCTTCTTTAAAGTTAGGCCTGAAATTCCAACAATTATGCTTCTAGAATTTTTCATTAAGTATTAATTATCCTTAACAATCAAACACTCATTATTAACTAATTTTAACTCTAAACATAAGGTAAAAATTTCCTTATTATCCTTAAATGGGCCTAGTCTAACTCTAAAGTAAGTTCCTCTATCTTGAATTTTAGCTGAAACTATATTTAATTTTAAATTATTAACTAACTTTGTATTTTTTTCTAAAAAACCTTTTACAAATAATTTAGCTTTATCTAAAGTTTTATATGATCCTAATTGTAAATATAATTTATTTTTAACCCCTAAATCCTCATTAATAATTTTTACTTTCTCATCTATATTATTTACTAGTTTTTTAGTGACATTATCTTCATCATTTGGTAACAATTTTTCTCTAGTAGACCTATATATTTTAAGTGATTCTCCGTTAAAAGTACTTCCTTCTTTATCATCAGGTTTAAACTTATATTGTTTTTCATTAGCTTCTATATTAATTATTGAATTAGTATTTAAATTTAATGATTTAATATATTTATAAGCACCCCCTCCTATAATTATTAAAAATATAAGTAAAATGATTTTTTTAGGCATTTCAATGAATCCAATTACTATAACTTATCTGCTGGTTTAACACCAATTATTGATAAGCCTGATGATAAAATTATTTTAACAATTTTTGCTAATGATAGACGAGCTATCGATAACTCTTTATTAGAATCAGAAATATACCTTAACTCAGGATTATCATTTCCTAATGACCAAGAGCTATGAAATGCGCTTGCAAGATCATTTAAATAAAATGTAATTCTATGTGGTTCATTTGCTTTTGCAGCTGCCTCAACTTGTCTAGGCCACTTTGAAATAAGTTTAATTATATTTATCTCTAAAGAATTTGTTAGTAATTCAAATTTTATATTACTTATTTCCTTATCTAGGTTTATTCCGTGAGCCTTTGCTTTTTTATAAAGAGAATTAATTCTTATATTCGCATATTGAACATAATATACTGGGTTATCTTTTGACTGTTCTTTTACTTTTACTAAGTCAAAATCTAATGGAGCATCATTTTTTCTAGTCAACATAATAAACCTTAAAACATCTGACCCAACTGATTCTACTACACTTTTCATAGTAATAAAATTACCAGCTCTTTTAGACATTTTTACTGGCTTACCATCCTTATTTAAATTTACTAGCTGACATAATTTAACGTTAAAAATTAACTTAGAATCAGAAATTGATTTTATTATACCTTCAATTCTTTTTATATATCCTCCATGGTCTGCACCCCATACATTTATTATAGAAGAATAATTTCTATTATATTTATCAAAATGATAAGCAGCATCTGCAGCAAAATATGTCCAAGTATTATCAGCTTTTTTTAAAGGTCTATCTAGATCATCTCCATATAATGTTGATTTAAAAAGAAGCTGAGGCCTACTTTCCCAATTTTCATTTTGTTGGCCTTTTGGAGGATCTAATACTCCTTCATAAATTACATCCTTCTCATCTAATATTTTTACTACTTTATCAATTAGACCATTTGATTTTAAAAATTCTTCTGAAACAAAATTATCATGATGAATATTTACGGAAGATAAGTCTTTTTTTATTATTTCCATCATTTCATGAGTAGCGTAATCTTTAAATATAGCCAACCAATCTTTTTCATTTGAATCAATAAATTTATCTCCATGTTGATCAATTATTTTTTCAGCAACTGGAATCAAATACTCTCCTGGATATAAATCCTCTTCAAATAACGCTCCTTTATTAGTTAAAATTTCTACATATCGTAGATAAACAGATTTTGCTAAATTAATAATTTGCTGTCCAGAATCATTAATATAATATTCTCTAGTAACATTGTAACCTACATATTGAAGTAAATTTGCTAAAGAATCACCAAATACAGCTCCCCTTGCATGACCAATATGCATAGGCCCAGTTGGATTTGCAGAAACATATTCTATATTAACTTTATTAGATTTACCATAACTACTGCTGCCATATTTACTTTTAAACTCTAAAACATTCTTACAACATTCATAAAATATAGATTTATTCAGTGTTAAATTTATAAAACCAGGTCCAGCAATCTTAACCTCGTCAATATAATCGTTTTTTTTAAGAAGTAATCCAATACTTTCAGCTAAATCTCTAGGGTTCATATTTAATGATTTTGAACACAAAAGTGCAATATTAGAAGATACATCTCCATATTTTTCTTCCTTTGGAGGTTCAGCAGTAATTTTATCAAGTATGTTATCATCATGAATACCTCTAGTTTTAGCAACCTGAATAATTATTTTTCTTACATGCTCAAAAATATTCACTAATAAATCCATTCTAATAAATTAATACTAACGATCGCGTTTATCATATAATGAAGTTCCAGTCCAACCACCATGTAAATCAAAAAGTCTTTTATGTTCCATTACTGCATATCTATCTGTCATTCCGGCGATATAGTCTGATATTGTTCTATACAATTCTTTATCAGACTTCGCATTCTCGGCAATTTCTCTCCAATCAACTGGCAAGATTGTAATATCAGTAGAAAATGCTTTAAATAAATCTTCAACTATACTTTTAGCTTTAAGAGTCATTCTATTCACTATTGTATGTTTATACATTTTTTCAAAAAGAAATTTTCTTAATTTTTGATTATTTTTAAAAGTTTTATGGGAAAAATTTATTACTCTAGTATTATGGTTTCTTATATCTTCAGCTGACTTAAACTTATTTTTATTCACAATGATTTCAAATTCAATAACTACATCTTCAATCATATGGTTTATTAAATTTCTTATAGTTTCATGAATTAATCTCTTATTTTCAATATTTTTCCACTTCATTCTATTATAATTTATAACCTTACCTACATGGCTAATATCTTCTAATGCGTTAAGGTCAAATAAGCCTGCTCTTATTCCGTCATCTATATCATGATTACAATATGCAATATCATCAGAAATCGCTGCTACTTGTGCTTCAGGACCAGCGAATTTACTTAAATTTAAACTTAAGGACTTATTTTTTGAATTAATTAATGTTTGATATTCTCTTATAACATTAGGAATATTACTTTTTAGAGGGCCATTATGCTTAACTATACCTTCCAAGGATTCCCATGTTAAATTTAAGCCATCAAATTCAGCATATTTTTTTTCTAATTTTGTAACTATTCTTAGGGTTTGCGCATTATGATCAAACCCTCCTTTATTTTTCATAGAATTATTTAAAGCTTCTTCTCCAGCATGACCAAATGGTGTGTGTCCTAAATCATGAGCTAAAGCTACTGTTTCTGCCAAATCAGAATCTAAACCTAATCGAGTAGCAATCGTTCTTGCTATTTGTGCAACTTCAATACTATGAGTCAAACGAGATCTAAAGTTATCTCCTTCATGCTGAACAAAAACTTGCGTCTTATGTTCTAGTCTTCTAAATGCAGCAGAATGAATTAGCCTATCCCTATCCCTCATAAATGCATTTCTATATGAAGATTCAGGTTCGGAATAATACCGTCCTTTACTCTGAGAAAATTCAGTTTTATATAAATTTGATTTGTTCATATTGTTAAATAAATCTTTCCAATATTATTATTTATATATATACATAACTTGAAATTATATAAAATTGAACTAACATTATAAATATATTGTAAATCTAATTAAGAGTAATTTTATGCAAAAATTAACTATCTCAGAAAATGCACTAAACAGAATAAAGATTATTCAAGATCAAGAAGGAAAAGGTTTTTTAAGAATAACTGTGGATGGCGGTGGCTGTTCTGGTTTTTCATATTCCTTTAAATTTGATAATGAAACACTGGAAGATGATATTATAGCATCTACTAATAAAAATGGAGAGCCTACATTAGTTACTGATAATATATCTTTAACTTATCTAGCTGGTTCTGAAATAACCTGGAAAGAAGATCTAAATGGAGCTACTTTCTCTATTGATAACCCTAATGCAACCTCTAGCTGCGGGTGTGGTACATCATTCTCGGTAACTTAATATGAAAATTGCTACATGGAATGTAAACTCAATAAGAGTTAGACTTCCACATGTAATAGATTTTATTAAAAAACAATCACCTGATGTATTACTATTACAAGAGTTAAAAGCACAAGATCATGATATTCCTAAATCAGACTTAGAAGACACCGGATATAATGTAATATTTAAGGGTCAAAAAGCATATAATGGAGTAGCCATCCTTTCTAAATATCCTGTCAGTGATATAGTTACATCTCTATACGAAGACGAAGATCATAACGAACAAGCAAGATATATAGAATGTTGGGTGGATTCAAAAAACAGTGGTATTAGAGTAGCTTCAATTTATCTTCCAAATGGGAACCCTATTAATACTGAAAAGTTTATATATAAAATAGAATGGATGACAAAATTAAAGCAGCATGTAGAAAAATTACTTGATAACGAAGAATCTATTATTTTAGGAGGAGATTTTAATGTTTGTCCAGAAGATAGAGATGCTGCAAACCCTGAAGCAATGAAAAATGATGCATTATTTCAACCAGAATCAAGAGCTAAACTTCGGGAAATTATTAATTTAGGTTATTATGATGCCTGGAGAGCTCTAAACCCTAATAAAACTAATTGGAGCTATTGGGACTATGGGAGAGCTTTCGAACAAAATAAAGGATTGAGGATAGATCACTTTTTACTATCGCCATTTGCAATAGATAAACTCCAATCTATAGAAATAGATACATATCATAGGTCATTAGAAAAACCATCTGATCATGCACCAGTTATAATAAATATTTCTGACTAGCTAAATGATTTTTGTAAATAAGAATAAAATACTTCTTTATAATAAAAAAAAATATAAATGTTCTATTGGCCTAAATGGGCTAACTGATAATAAAATAGAAGGAGACAAAAAAACACCTATTGGAATATATAGTTTAGGCGAATTATTTGTAAGAACAGATAGAATTAATAATTTAAAGACAAAATATAAAATTATTTCCATAGAAAAAGATATGGCATGGTCTGATGATCCAAATGATTTAAATTATAATAAGTTAATTAAAATTAAAAATTATCATAAAGAATGTCTTTTTAGAAAAGATAATATATACGATTTAATACTTGTAATTAATTATAATACCAGTCCAATTATACCTAACAAAGGAAGTGCAATATTCTTACATGTATCTTCTAATAATTATAAACCTACTAGTGGATGCATAGCCATAAATATCAATGACTTTATTGAGATAATAGAATTACTCTCCCCTAATGAAAAAATCACTATTTCATGATTTAAGTGATTACTATTTAGTTAATAATCATTTTGATTAGGGTTCCTTCTGCTATTTGATCGTTACTTTCTAGAGTTAACCCGTTCATTATTAGAAAAATTTCTAACTGATTTTTATCTAAAGCCATTCTTTTTGATAATAGTAAAGGAGTATCACCTTTTTTAGTCTTCAAAATACTGATAAATTTTGGTCTACCTATAATTTTTTCTTCTTCGCTTAATTCGTGTATACTTTTTGCAATTTTATCTGCTTCGCCAATATACTCCATTTTACTTTGCGGTTTCAATAAAAGAGAAAACCTCCATACCCTATTATTAGACCAATTTATTAAATATGTTTTTCTAACATATTCATTTCCCTCATATTTAATAATCTTATTTTCTTCAAAAACAATAGAAGTCTTATTATCTATAATTATTTTTTTATATGAATTTATATTTGACCGTAAGTAATAAGACTCAGCAAGTTCTAAAAGAGACAACTCCTCTTCATTTAATAATCCATCAAAAATAATAACTACTTCTTTATTTTTATTAAATGCAATTACATTATTTTTATTATTTATAATTTTATAATTTTTGGGTGTTAAAAATGAAAAATTTAACTCTAAATGATAGAATTGATTATCTTTGATAATACCATGTTGAGAATTATCTCCGTAGATCATTCTATCTATAGCATCTAAATATATTTTTCTATTTTTAATAAAATCTTCATTATTTTTAACACTTGATTTGGAAGCTTTAATTCTATCTATAGTTTTAGGATGAGTTGCAAATATAGAACTAATAATATCTCTATCAGTTTTTGCTGAAACTTTAGTCAATTCATTTAACCTATTTAAAAACCTATAAGACCCTCCAGGGTCATATTTAGATTTAATAATATATCTTATTCCTAATTTATCAGCTTCAAGTTCTTCAGACCTACTAAATGCAGACATAACACCTTGTAATCCTATATTAGCTACATTTGTTAATAATGGTTGTCCCACTACTATATTTAATAAATCTAATCCAACACTAGATAAAGTCGATTTAGCATGTCTTTGCGCAGTGTGCCTTGCTGTAACATGAGCTATTTCATGTCCTATCACACTAGCTATTTCTGCCTCATCGTTAGCAAGAGATAATAAACCTCTAGTAACATATATGTAACCACCAGGTAAAGCAAAAGCATTAACTAAGGGGTTATCTAATATTGTAAAAGTCCATCTAATATTTGGCATTTCTGAATTAGAAGCAATCTTATTACCTAAATTACTTATATAATTTTTTAGAGCTTCGTTATTATAAATACCACCGAAACTTCTAATTATATTAGGATGCTCTCTTGCACCAATATTATTCTCTTCCTCAGTAGATAAGATTACTAACTGTCTTTCACCTGTAGCAATATTTTTAGCACAGCAAGTAACAATTAATAATTGGGCAAATAAAAGTATATAAAATAAAAACTTGTTTATATATTTATTTACCATCAATATTTAAATATCTGCGTAACACTGCTTTTCAGCTTTTGCTCCAGGATGAGTAATCGCACCTTTTAAAGCTGATCCAACTAGTTGCGAATACTTCCAAATTTCTCCTGAGCCATATTCATGTTCTCGAGGTTTCCAACTTTTTTTTCTATTTTCTAATTCTTCATCTGTAAGGTCTACACTTAATTCTCCAGTATCAGAGTCTATAGTAATAATATCTCCATTTTTAATTAATGCTATTGTTCCTCCTACAGCAGCTTCTGGTCCTACATGACCTACACAAAAACCTCTAGTAGCACCTGAAAAACGACCATCTGTAATAAGTGCAACTTTTTCACCCATACCTTGACCATAAATAGCCGCCGTAGTAGCCAACATTTCTCTCATACCTGGCCCGCCTCTAGGTCCTTCATAACGTATGACAAAAACATCACCTTCTTTATAATTTCTCTCATTAACCGCTTTATAGGCATCTTCTTCACAATCAAATACTATTGCTGGACCTACATGCTTTGTTCTGGTCATACCAGCAACTTTTACTATTGCCCCTTCTTCAGCTAAATTTCCTCTTAATCCAACTACTCCACCAGTAGGCGTAATAGCGTTATCTACTTTATAAATTACATCTTGATCCTTAGGAAATGTAATCTCATCCAAATTTTCTGCCATAGTTTTGCCTGTTACAGTCATACAATCTCCATGAATATATCCAGCTTCATAGAGAGCCTTCAATATTACTTGAACACCGCCCACTTCATATAAATCTTTAGCTACATACTTTCCTCCAGGTTTTAAATCTGCAATATAAGGCGTAGATTTAAATATTTCAGCAACTGCAAATAAGTCAAAGTCTATTCCTGCTTCATTTGCCATAGCGGGAAGGTGAAGCGCAGCATTTGTTGATCCACCCGAAGCTGCAACTACGCGAGCAGCATTTTCAAAAGACTTTCTAGTTACAATATCTCTAGGTCTTAAATTTTTTTCAATTAATGTCATAACTTGCTTACCTGCTGCTAAAGCATATTCGTCTCTAGATTCATACGGAGCTGGAGCACCGGTACTGTTTGGAAGTGCAAGACCTATTGCCTCACTAACGCATGCCATAGTATTTGCTGTAAATTGTCCTCCACATGAACCAGCTGAGGGACAAGCTGCTCTTTCGATTAAATCTAACTCATCTTCATCAATAATACCTGCATCATTTTGACCTACTGCTTCATAAACATCTTGGACTGTTAAATCTCTTCCCTTATGTTTACCAGGCATTATCGAACCTCCATATATAAATACACTTGGAATATTTAATCTAAGCATAGACATCATAACTCCAGGCAATGATTTATCACAGCCAGCAACACCTACTAAACCATCATAACAATGACCTCTAACAGACAATTCAATTGTATCTGCTATTGCCTCTCTACTAGCTAATGATGCTTTCATACCTTGGTGCCCCATTGCTATTCCGTCTGTTACAGTAATAGTTGTAAATTCTCTAGGAGTTCCTTCAGCACTTGCAACACCTTTTTTTACCGATTGGGCTTGTCTTCTAAGAGTTATATTACAAGGGGCAGACTCATTCCATGTTGTAGCAACTCCTATAAAAGGTTGGTGTATTTGCTCTGTAGTTAGGTCCATAGCATAATAAAATGATCTATGTGGAGCTCTTCCAGGTCCTTCTGTAACGTGTCTACTAGGCAACTTATCTTTATTAAACTTTTTCATAATACCCCCTTTTAAATTTTATTTTAATTTTGTAATTGCTGAATTAATTCTTAAAATGCGATTTTCTATTAATTCTTTTCTCTTAGTTTGTTCCTCAATAACCTCACTTGGCGCCCTACTAATAAAATTCTTATTAGTTAATTTATTATCAATTATAGATATATCATTTTCAAGTTTTGATAAATCTCTATTTAATCTATTTAATTCTTTTTCAATATCAATAATACCTTCAAGTGAAACATGAAAAGTTGCATTATCAACTAATATTTGTGCTGATTGTTTCATATCACCTTCGCTACAAGATATATTTTCTATTTTTGAAATTCTATGTAATACATCCATATTATTAGATAAATAATTAGAATAATTCTTATTAATTTCTTTATAACTTATATTAATCAATGATTTAACTGGGATATTTAACATAGCTCTTAGAGATCTAATTTCACTAATAAAGTTTATAATCCATTCTATTTCATAATTATCTTTAGATAAAACAATTTTATCAATTGACGCATCTGGCCATCTTGATATTGCCAAAACATCTCCAAATTTATGTACATTACTAAATAAATATTCTGTGTTAAAAGGTATTAATGGATGTAAAATAATCAAAATTTTACTAAACACAAAAGATGTAACATTTTTGATCTCATTACTATCTAAACTATCTTGACTTCCTAAACTTGGTTTAACAATTTCTAAATACCAATCACAAAAATTATGCCAAACAAATTGATATGCTTTATTAGCCGCCTCATTAAACCTGAATAACTCTATATCTCTAGCAATATTTTCTGCAGTTTCATATAGTAAATTAATAATCCAAAGACATATTGGTTTTTTTACTAAATTAATATCAAAATTTTTATCTAAAGAACATTCATTAATTTCTATAAACCTAGAAGCATTTGAAATTTTTGTTATAAAATTTCTATATCCTACTATTCTATCTTCAGCTAGTTTTATATCTCTACCTTGAGTTGCTAATGCTGTTAATGTGAATCTAATAGAATCTGTTCCATATTTATCCATTAATATTAATGGATCTACAACATTACCCTTTGATTTTGACATTTTATTGCCTTTTGAATCTCTTACAAGAGCATGAACGTAAACTTCCTTAAAAGGGCTTTTATTCATAAAATGAATTCCCATCATCATCATTCTAGCTACCCAAAAAAATATAATATCAAAACCTGTTACTAAAATATCACCAGGATAATACTTGTCTAATACAGCGTTTTTTTTTGGCCAACCTAATGTTGAAAATGGCCACAACCCAGATGAAAACCAAGTGTCTAGAACATCAGGGTCCCTCTCTAATTTTTCATGTTTACCATACTTTTCATAAGCTTTAACTTTAGCCTCATCTTCCGTTTTTTCAACAAATATACTACCATCTGGGCCATGCCAAGCAGGAATTCGATGCCCCCACCATAGCTGTCTTGAGACACACCAAGGTTCTATATTATTCATCCACTCAAAAAAAGTATTTTCCCATGATTTTGGTATAAACTTAGTTTCTCCCGATTTTACAGCCTCTATAGCAGGAATAGATAACTTTTTAGCATCAACAAACCACTGATCTGTTAAATAAGGTTCTATTATAGTTTCAGACCTATCTCCATATGGAACAGCGTGAACGGTTTCTTCAACTGAATTAAGTAACCCAAGTAATTCCATTTCTTTTATAACTTTTTCTCTAGCTTTTAACATTGATAAACCTTGATATTGACTAGGAGTATTTTCATTAAGTAACCCATCATTATTCATAATATTTATACTTTGCATATTATGTCTTTTAGCTACCTGAAAATCATTAAAATCGTGAGCTGGCGTAATCTTAACTGCTCCAGTACCTTTTTCTGGATCAGCATATTCATCAGCAATAATTTCTATTTCTCTATCAACTATTGGGAGCAAAACCTTTTTACCTACTAATTTTATATACCTTTTATCATCAGGATGAACTGCTACGCAGGTATCACCTAACATAGTTTCAGGCCTTGTAGTTGCAACGATTATATGCTCATTAGTATCTAAAATTGGATACTTAAAATGCCAATAATGACCCTTTTGTTCCTTTTGTATTACCTCTAAATCAGAAATAGCAGTCTCTAATTTAGTATCCCAATTAACTAATCTTTTATCTCTGTAAATAAGTCCTTTATTATAAAGACTTATAAAAACCTCTATTACTGCATCTGATAAACCATCATCTAGAGTAAACCTCTCTCTTTTCCAATCTGCACTAGCTCCTAATCGTTTTAATTGGTTTATAATGGTACCACCAGATTTATCTTTCCATTCCCATACTCTATTTAAAAATTTTTCTCTACCTAGTTTATTCCTTGTAGCACCACTTTCTTGCATGAGTTGTTTTTCAACAACCATCTGCGTTGCTATGCCGGCATGATCTGTTCCAGGTTGCCATAAAACATCTCTACCCTTCATACGCCAATATCTTACAATTACATCCTGTAAAGTCATATTTAAAGCATGACCTATATGAAGACTTCCTGTAACATTTGGTGGAGGCATCATGATTACTAAAGGCTTTTCTTTAGAATTAAGATTTGAGGACATGATATCATTATCAGTCCATATATTGTGAGAGTAACTTTCTATAAATTCACTAAGTTTATTTTTATCATTATTGTCTTTATTATCATCACTCATAAAACATATTTCCAAATATTAATAAAAAATATAATTTATTATTTTTTATTATATTTTATTGTA
>JAYGEJ010000173.1:0-2147 GCA_046582425.1 Alphaproteobacteria bacterium | reverse complement strand
TTCTAGAAAAAAGAATAAGAAAAAAAAGGCTACCAAATCTGGTTCCCTTAATTAATATTGTTTTTTTATTATTAATATTTTTTATGTTATCGGGAACTCTATCAAAAAAAGACTTATTTGAAGTAGATCCTCCTTTATCATATACTGGATCAAATGCTGAAAGCCCAGAAATAACTATTCTTATTAGAAATGATAATCAAATATCTTTAGATGACAAAATAATACCTTTAAATAATTTAGAAGCTTATTTAACTTCTTTACTAAAAAATAAAAGTATTGAAGAAGCCCTTATTAAAGCTGATGGAAAAGCTTCTTCAGGTACACTCTCAAACGTTATTAGAATGATTAGAAATTCTGGAATTAAGAGAGCTGCAATAGTGACTAAAAATTTATTATAAAAATGATAAATCTCTCAGATAATAATATTAATAATAAAATTATTTTAGCTAGCGCTTTACTTGCAATAGTTTTCCATGCCTCTTTAATACCAATTAGTTCTTTAATACAACTAGATAAAATAGAAGAAATAGAACCAAAAATTATTTTAGAATTAATAAATGAGATCAAAGAAAAAACTCCTGTAATAAATAATATTAAACCTCCAGAGGTTACTCAACCTCAAAAAATTACAAAGCCACCTGCTATAGATGCTCCAAAAAATATTAAGTTAGAGCCAGTAGATAATATAACTAGAGCTATTGATTTGCCGGAAGATATTATTTTGCCCGATAACTTAAAACCTCTAATTAATAATAAAATTGATATTCCAAAAAATGTAAAAAATCTTAATAGTGATTTATCAATTGATAAACTTGCAAATATTAGCAGACCCGAAAAAATAAAAATAAATGAAAAACCTATTAAAACTATAAATAACCCCAATTTTGTAGTTAATTCTGACAAATTAGAACCAATAAAATTGAACGATTATTTAATTTCGCAAAATATTAACTTACCTAATAAGCCTATTAAGCAAGAGCTATTAAAAGAAAATGAAAAAAAAGAAATTATTAAAAATACTGAAATAAAAAATAATATACTTTCTGCAAGTGAGATAAACACCTTAGAAACTTATAAAAATAGTATTAGATCAATAATACAATCTTTTGCTATAAATAATTATCCTAAAAAAGACCTGAGGCGAAAAAATGAAGGTATTGTTCATATAATATTTAAACTTAAAGAAGATGGAAGTATAGACTCAATAAATACTGGTCCTAATACTAATGCAAATGAATCATTAATCAATGCTGCAATAAACTCTGTAAGAAAAAGCTCTCCCTTTGAGCAAATAATGTTATTAAAAAAAGAAAGAAAATTTGAAATAAATATTATATATAAAATTAATTAGATCTAAGAATTTATTCTTGATTATAGTTTTTTATACTATATGGTATAAAAAAAACTTTAGAGGTACTATGAAAATATTTTTTTTAATTCCAATTATAATAATGTTATTAAATAATATAGCTTATGCTGAAATTACAGAAGATATGGAAAGAAGAGCTAAAGAAGCTGGAATAGTAATAATGCGTGATCATGATATAAAACGCACATATTATTGTAATGATCAGTTTGCCCGTGAAACCCACATGAATATGCAAGTGGCTTTTAGATATAGTCAAGTAGGAGATCTAGAAAAAGCTGCTCAATTAGAACTTATCGCTGCAAATAGAGGACTTGAGCATGCTCAAGTTTCTGTTGGAAAAAGATATGTACACGGCAATGGTCTTGAGCCAAATATTGTTGAGGCATATAAATTTTTTAAATTATCTGAGGATGAAACATCAAAAAATTTATATATTAAAGTAATAATAGAACATATGACTCAAGAGCAAATTACTGAAGCTGAAAACTTAGTAAATAATTTTAAAGCATCATATAAATAAAACTATTCATGAAATTGTGTGAATATATTTAAATCTTCCCGAACAGTTCTTAATTTATTTACTTCTGCACTTTTATCTTCATAACCTAAACTCATTCCACAATGAATAATATGACCGTCCTCAATATTAAGAATTGGAGAAATAACTTTATGCATTTGTCCCCAAGCAGCTTGAGCACAAGTATCTAGCCCATAAGCTCTAGCAGCAATACATATATTTTGTATAAACATTCCATAATCCAGCCAACTCATCCAGCCT
>JAYGEJ010000146.1:0-12669 GCA_046582425.1 Alphaproteobacteria bacterium | reverse complement strand
ATAAAAATACAAATGGTATATAAAGGTATAATTCCATTTGTTCTATTACAATTAGTAGGGTTAATAACAATTATATTATTTCCAGAATTAGTATTATGGTTACCTACTAAGCTATTGGATTAACTATGAAAAAAATATATTGTATTGCTGTATTATTAGCATTAATATTTTCTTTTCATTCTTTAGCTAATGAAATAACTGCAATTAAAGCAGCAGAGAATATGAAGAATGGTCTAATTGTTATTGATGTAAGAAATAAGGAAGAATGGAAAGAAACAGGAATAATACCAAATTCAATATTAATCCAAATGCTATCATCAGGAAGAACTATTAGAAAAGAATATATTTCAGAATTATTAATTGCTTTAGGTGAAGATAAAGATGTTAATGTAGCAATAATATGTCACTCAGGTGGCAGATCATCAGCTACAGTTAGCATGCTACAAGATAAAGGATTTAATAATATTTTTAATATATCTGAAGGCATGGTAGGTAATGGAAGTACTACTGGTTGGGTAAATAGAAATCTTCCTGTTATTGACTGCAATGAAGAGTGTAAATAAATAAATATTTCTATTGAATTTGATCTAAATATAGTTACATTATCAATAAACATTTTTTAAACATTTTTTTAAGGAGGTACTTAAAATGCTTAGATTTTGCATTAAACTTTTTACTATAATATTCTTATTAACATATATCGGTTCAGCTTATGCAGGGGATGCAGAAAAAGGAAAAAAAGTTTTTAATAAATGTAAAGCTTGTCATGGAATTGATGAAGGTGGAAAAAATAAATTAGGACCTAATTTATGGAATACTGTAGGTTCTCCAATTGCTGCTGCAGAAGGATATAAATATTCAAAAGCATTAATAGCTTATGGCGAAGAAGCGGGAACTTGGAATGAAGAAAATTTGGATGCATGGCTTAAAAAACCTAAGGGTTTAGTGCGAAAAACAAAAATGATATTTTCCGGATTAAAAAAAGAAGCAGACAGAGCTAATTTAATAGCATATCTTAAAGAGAACGGAAATAATTAAAAAAAGGCACATATATGGATTTAAAAGGTGAATATCTGATACCTGCTTCTAAAGAAAAAGTTTGGAAAGAGTTAAATAATCCAGAAGCGCTTAAAAAGGCTATTAAAGGATGTGAATCTTTAGATCAAGTCTCTGACACTGAATTTAATGCTAGAGTAAAAGCTAAAATAGGACCAGTTTCGGCTATTTTTAATGGATCTGTTACGCTAACAGAAATGGAGCCTCCAAATAGTTATGTAATATCAGGCCAAGGTAAAGGAGGAGCAGCTGGCTTTGCCAAAGGTAATGTTAAAATTAGTCTTTCAGAACATTCGGATAAAAATAAAACAAACTTAATATATTCTGGTAATGCCCAAGTTGGAGGAAAATTAGCTCAAGTTGGCTCTAGATTAATTGGTGGTGTGATAAAAAATACAGCTGATGATTTTTTTAAGACTTTTAATAATAATATTACTGATGTGGATATAACAGGCAGTCTATCTGAAACTGAAATCACAACTAATAATGATATTAAAACTAAAAAACCTAGTATTTCATATTGGGTATGGATAGGGTCATTAATTATTTTTATCGGAATAATATTAGCATTTTTTACTTAGTAAAATAAATATATTCATATATAATATTTATTTGATATTATAGCTGGCATAATATGGAGGTAAAATTATGCAAGACGTTTCTATTAAAATAAAAATTAATGACAAAAATTATGAAAAAAGTATTCAGTCCAATATTCTTTTAGTAGATTTTTTGAGGGAAGAACTAGGACTTACTGGAACACATGTTGGTTGTGATACTAGTCAATGTGGTGCTTGCATGGTATTACATAAAAACTCAGCGATAAAATCTTGCTCCATATTAGTAGCTCAATTAAATAATCAAGAAATCACTACAATTGAGCATTTACAAAAAGATAATAAATTACACCCTATGCAAAATGCATTTAGAAATAACCATGGACTGCAATGTGGCTTTTGTACTCCTGGAATGATTATGTCAGCTATTTCTCTGGTTAATGAAAACAATAACCCAACTGAAGAAGAAATTAGAAAGCATTTAGAAGGTAATTTATGTCGGTGTACAGGGTATCAAAATATAGTTAAATCTATTGAGGAAGGCGCTAAAGATATGCGTGAAAAAGGATAGATAATGTATAATTTTAATTTTCATTCTCCAAGTACAATAGATGAGGCAGTTAATATTTATAATGGTAGTGAAGAACCTAAATTTTTAGCTGGAGGAATGACTTTACTTGCTTCTATGAAACAAAGGCTAATAGCTCCAAGCGATCTAATTGACTTAAGAAATATAAAAGATTTATCTGATATTAGTTCTCATGAAAATCATATTACTATTGGCTCACTTTGCACTCATTCAGAAATTTCAAATAATATAATAATAAATAATAAAATAAAAAATTTAGCAAAGTTAGCTGGTGGCATAGGTGATCCAGCAGTTAGAAATATGGGTACAATTGGAGGTTCTATTGCAAATTCTGATCCAGCAGCTGACTGGCCAGCCGCCATTTTAGCTTTAAAAACTAATATAAAAACTAATAATAGAACCATACTAAATCAAGATTTATTTATTGGTATGTTTGAAACGTCTCTTGAAGAAAATGAAATAATAACTTCTATTGAGATTCAAGTACCAGATTTTTTTAATTATATAAAATTTCCTAATCCTGCAAGTAGATACGCTATTGTTGGTGTCGCAATTGCTAAGTATAGAAACGAAGTTTTTGTTTCTGTATCTGGAGCCTCACATAAACCATTTATAGCTCAAGCATTAAGTGAATCATTATCTAAAAACTTCTCAAGTAATATACCTCTTAATACAATACCTTTAGATGAACTAAATGAGGATATTCATGCTACAGCTAAATACAGATCTAATCTAATAGATATATTAACTACAAAAATAATAAATAATAATTAAATAATAACATATATTATAGTGAGAAACTTATGAAACAATTTGATGAAATATTACATAAAGCCGCAATATGGAGAAAAAGTAATAAATCAGTTGCTTTAGCAACAGTGGTTTCTACTTGGGGCTCAAGTCCGCGTCCAGTTGGAAGCCAAATGGCAATTAGCGAAAATTTAGATATACATGGCTCTGTATCAGGTGGATGCATAGAAGGCTCTGTCATATCTGAAGCGCAGGAAATTATGAAAACTGGAGTTCCTAAATTACTTAAATATGGAGTAAGTAATACTGAAGCATGGGATGTTGGTTTAACTTGTGGGGGTAAAGTTGAAGTTTTTGTAGAAAAAATTGGGGATAATGATTGAAAGACGAAATATTAAACCTAATTCTTTCGGAAAAAAATAATAGAAACACTATAATAGTTGCTACTGAAATAATGAGTGGTCAACAATTAATAATTAGTGAAAATAATGATTCTGAAATTAATAATAAAATCCTTATAGCTGCAAGAACTAACATTATGCAGGGTAAGTCAGAGATTCTAGAAATAGGCTCAGAGAAATGGTTTATAAATATTTCTTTACCGCCATTAAGATTAATAACTGTAGGAGCTGTGCATATTGCTCAGCCACTTGCAGAAATAGCAACTATTTCAGGTTATGAGGTTACTATTATTGATCCCAGAGCTGCTTTTGCTAATAACCAAAGATTTCCAGATATAAAAATTATAAATGACTGGCCCGAAGAAGCATTAAATAATTTAAAAATTGATAATAGAACTGCAGTAGTTACCCTTACACATGATCCTAAATTAGATGACTCAGCATTAAATACAGTCTTAAAAAGTAATGCTTTCTATATTGGTTCTTTAGGTTCTAAGAAAACACATAATGCAAGAATACAACGTCTAAAAAGATCTAATTTTTCTGAAGATGAAATAAATAGAATACATGGACCCATAGGGCTTGATATAGCAGCTAAATCACCTCAAGAAATAGCTATATCTATAATTTCAGAAATAATCTCTATTAGAAATAAGTTTGAATTTAGTGGAGATAATTAAATATGTACTTTGGTGATATTAATGTAAAAGATAGCCTAAATTGCATCCTAGCCCATACAATAGTTATAAATAAAAAAAAATTTTCTAAAGGGACTATAATTACTGAAATAGAAAAAGCTTATTTTATAAATAATAAAATAAAGACAATAGTTTGCGCTAAATTAGATAAAAATGATTTTCATGAAGATAAAGCCGCAAATGAAATCGCAGAAACTTTTAAAAATAATAGCATAGCTTCCGAAAAAGCATACACAGGTAGAGCTAATATATTAGCAAAAAAATCAGGATTATTAGTAATAGATGAAGAAAAAATTAATAAATTTAATATGATATCTGATGATATTACTATAGCAACTTTGAATAATAACTCTACTGTTAAAAAAGGCGAAATGCTTGCTACTATTAAAATAATATCATTTGCTATTAAGAAAAGTTTTATAGAAAAAATAAAAAGAACTATTTATAAGAAAGCTATTTTAGTCAATCCATATATTAATAAAAAATGTGCTTTAATTTTAACCCATCACAAAAAGGAGAATCTAAAGTTAAATGCTATATCGGAAAGAAGAATTAATGAAAGACTAAAAAACTTAAACTCTAGCTTAGATATAATTTATAATTGTGAACATAATAGTAAAGAAATATCAAAAAATATAAATCTTATTTTAAAAAAGAAAATAGATCTAATTATGATATTAGGTTCTTCAGCAATTGTAGATATAAAAGATAAAATACCGGAAGCAATTAGTTACTCCAAAGGTAAAATTATTAGATTTGGAATGCCAGTAGATCCAGGCAATCTTCTATTGTTAGGTAAGATTAAAAATACTCATGTTATTGGTCTACCTGGGTGTGCAAGATCTCCTAGTCTTAATGGCTTTGATTGGATTTTAGAAAAAGTTATTTCTAATACAAATATCACTAAATTAAATATCTCTAATATGGGTGTTGGAGGTTTATTAAAAACTTTAAATATAAGGGCTAAGACTGAAAAAGAATCTACAAACTATAATATTACAAATATTGTTCTTGCAGCAGGACAATCAAAAAGAATGAAAGAAAAAAATAAATTACTTATTAAAATTGATAATAAAACCATGATAGAAAAAATTGTAGATACCGCTCTAAAATCTATAGCAAATAATACTATAGTGGTTTTAGGTCATGAAAATGATATTTTAAAAAACCTATTAAATAATAAAAATATAACTACTATTGTAAATAAAGAATATTTAAAAGGTCAATCCTCTTCACTACAATTGGGAATATCAGCATTACCGGAAGATTGCGATGCTGCAATAGTTATATTGGGCGATATGCCTAATATAAGTTCTCGATTAATTAATCAATTAATAGAAAATTATAAACCTAATGATAATAAATCGATAATTATTCCTACTTATAAAAATAAAAAAGGTAACCCAGTATTAATAGATAGAGAGTTTTTTCCAGACATACTCTCAATTAAAGGAGATAAAGGTGCAAAAGATATTATTATGGCTAATAAAAAATATATAAGCGAGATACCTCAAAAAAATTCCACAATAGTTGAAGATATAGACACTAAAGAAGATCTAGCTAATTATATTAAAAATTAATAAAAGGTTCCTATGACAATAAAAACAATAATATTTGATTTTGGTGGAGTAGTTACTAATAGCCCAATTGAGGGATTTAAACTATTAGAAGAAAAATATGGATATGATAAAGGAATAATTACTAATATTAATATGAACAACCCTGACAATAATGCCTGGGCTAAAAGCGAAAGAGGTGAAATAGGTATACATACTTTTCTTGAAGAGTTTGAAAAAGAGGCATCAGCAATAGGTCAAAACATTAATGCTAAACAGATACTTCAGCAATTATACGGTTCACTTAGAGAAAATATGATCAATAAGATTAAGTTATTGTCCGCTTCTAAAAAATATAAATTAATTTGTCTTACCAATGTTTTGAAAGGAGTAGATATATTTACTCCTAAAGAAAGAATAGAAAAAGTAAAGCGTGTAATGTCTTATTTTGATATAATTTATGAAAGTTATAAATTAAATATGAGAAAGCCTGAAGCTAGAATATATCAATATGTTTTAAAAGAATTAAATATTGCACCTGAAGAAACAGTATTTTTAGATGACTTAGGTATGAATCTTAAATCTGCAAGACAATTAGGTATTAATACAATTAAAGTAATAGATCCTAATGATGCTTTATATCAATTAGATCAAATATTAGAAAGGTAAGTTAATAATGAGTATGCCAATAATAAAATCTTTATCAGTTAAAGCAGCTAATATTCCTTTAAATAGATTTGTAGTAGCAAAAGTAGGCAAATTTGAAAATTGGGCTGTTATAGTTACAGAAATTACATGTAGTGATGGTACTATAGGTAAAGGTTATATTGGACCATATCTTGCAAATTATATGCCCGCAATAGCTTCCACAATTAAAGAACTATTTAAAAATATTGAAGGTAAAGAAATAGCGCCATATCAATTTTACAATGAAATTATGAATTCAACCAGCTTAATGGGTAGGTCTGGGATAGCAACATATGCCCTAGCTGCACTAGATATATCTTTATGGGATGCAAGTTCTAAAATAGCAAAAGAACCATTATGCGTTCATTTAGGTGGATCTATAGGACCTGTAAAATCTTATAATTCTTGTGGTTTATGGCTAGATAACAACAAAAATGAATCATATGACGAAGCAAAAAAATTAATAGAAAGAGGTGGATTCGATATATTAAAGATAAGATTAGGAAGAGAAAGTGTTGATGAAGATTTGTATGCCATAGAAAATGTTAAAAAAGCACTAGGAAAAGAAAATATTTTACTTTGTGATTTTAATCAAGGATACAATTTACCCGATGCAATTCATTTTTTAAATATTCTAGATGATAAAGGCCTTTATTGGTTCGAAGAGCCTATAGATTATTATAATTATGATGGCTATAAAGAATTGAGGAATAGAATGAAAACTCCAATAATATTAGGAGAGAATTTTCACGGTCCAGATGATGCATTTAAAGCTATGGAAGAAAAAATATGTGATTTTATTATGCCAGATTTAATGAGAATATGTGGTATAAGTGGATGGATGCAAACGGCATCAGTTGCTGCTGCATTCAGAATTAGAATGTCATCTCACTTATTTCCTGAAGTTTCTGCGCAATTAATGCGAGTTACTCCTACTGCTCATTTGTGTGAATGGACAGATTGGGCTGAAGCAATGTTAGTAGATCCATATAAATTAAAAGATGGGTATGTAATAATTCCTGATGTTCCTGGAACTGGAATTGACTTTAAAGAAGATATTTTGGAGAAATATAAAATTAATATATAACTCTATTTTTTTAATAATGAATTATATTTACTGATAAAACCTTTATACTTAGGCTCTATTACAATTTGGCAATAAGGTTGCCCTCTATTATTTTTAAAATAATTTTTGTGATAATCTTCAGCTATAAAAAATGGTTTTTCTGAATACAGTTTTGTAATAATAGGGTTTGTATAATTACTAAAAATTTTTTCAATATAATTTGCAGCTTCATGTTTTTGTTTATCATTAGTATAATATATAGCAGACATATATTGAGTACCTAAGTCATTTCCTTGCCCGTCTACTTGTGTTGGGTCATGCGTATCAAAAAATACTTCTAGTAAATTTAAATATGAAATTTTTTCGGAATCATAAATTATTTCAATAGCTTCAACGTGACCTGTATTACCTTTACATATCATTTCATATGTCGGGTTATCTATATTACCACCAATATATCCTGGATTTAAACTCTCCACACCATCAATTTCTATAAAATATGCTTCAGTGCACCAGAAACATCCACCTGCAAATATTGCCCTGTCCATAATATAATCCTTTTAGCTAGCGCTGAGCAAACCTTCTAATCTTTTCTTAATTAAAAACTCGGACTCCTCCATTATCCTGTCAACTAACTCTTTAACTGTAGGAATATCGTGTATTAAACCCGCAACCATTCCACATGACCAAGCTCCAGCATCCATATCACCATCCAGCATGACCTTAGGATATACTCCAGATACTTCTTTAATTATATCCTCAAATTTTAAATGAGCTCCTAACTTTTCCTCTTTTTCTAATATTTTTTCTACACCTTTATTATTTAAAACTCTTTCAGTATTTCTTAATGGTCGCATAACTAACCTAGTATCTAATTCAGTAGCATTTAGTATAGCTTGTTTTACATTATCATGAACTGGTGCGTCCTTTGTAGCAATGAATCTTGTTCCCATATTCATGCCTTCAGCACCCATTGCTAAAGAGGCTACTAGTGAACGAGCGTCTGACATTCCACCTGAGGCAACAAAAGGTATTTTTAATTCCTCTGCAGCTCTTGGCAACAAAATCATATTAGGAATATCATCTTCTCCTGGATGACCTCCACATTCAAAACCATCGACTGATACAGCATCACATCCTATTGATTCAGCTTTTAAAGAGTGTCTAACAGTAGTACATTTATGAATAACCTTTATTCCGTTATCTTTAAGAATTGGAAGCCATTTAGCAGGATTATTTCCTGCCGTTTCAACTGCCTTAACTCCACCATCAATAATGGCATCAATATAACCAGGATAATCTGGAGCTTCTACTACTGGTAAGAAAGTTAAATTTACGCCAATTGGCTTATCTGTCATATTTTTACAGCGCGCAATCTCTTTAGCTAAGAGTTCGGGTGTTTTTTGAGTTAATGCTGTAATAATACCAAGTCCGCCTGCATTGGATACTGCCGCCGCTAATTCTGCAAAGCCAACGTAATGCATTCCTCCTTGAATAATGGGATGCTTGATTCCAAACATTTCAGTAATGCGAGTCTTCATATGTTTATTCCTCTTTATTTATTCTTATAGAAAAGAAATAATATACATAAAAGACTCTTATTGACTATTAAAATTTAATATATTTTATTACTCTGCAGCTTCTAATAGTTTAACTAATTTCTTCTTTGCTTTACCTAACATTCTAGTATTTGAAATAGCTTCTTTATTACTAGTATCTCCTCCTACTACAATTATACCAATCATTCCCATAGCAACATGAGGAGTACATTGATAAACGTAAATACCAGGCACTTCAAATGTCATAGAAAATTCTTTACTAAATTTGCTCTTTTTTGGAAGGCTTGCTCCATCAGGCCCTTTCTTCATTTCTACATTATGCATTTTATCAGTTGGTAACCACGTTATAGTTTCTCCTATATTTATCTTAGCAACATCAACACTATAAACCATTATAGATCCATCATCCCGCTTATTAAGCATTTCTATTTCATTGGTTTCAGATGTAATTATAGATTTTGCAAAACTTGATACAGAGAATGTTAATAATAAAATAGTTATTATTATTTTTTTTATCATTATTTTTTTTCCTTAAATAATTGTTTACTGAGCACTATACAATATAATTGAGAATGATTATCATTCTCATTATTTATATAGCAATAAAAATTATAAATTCAAGAAAAAAAATAAAGTATCTATAACTAAAATAGTTATTTAAAAATACTTATGTATAGCATGCATCGAAAAAAGCAATCTCAAGTCTTACTAACTTTAAAAATAACTTAGCTATTTCTTCTTGCTCTATATAACTTAATTCTAAAGCTAAAGTATCAAGTTCGCCTTTTATCCAAGTAACAGTTTTATGGAAAGGTATATTATTATGCAATATTATCCATTCACTTAAATAAAATCTGTCTGGATATGGATCTTTAGCGCTAGATGCCCACGAATAGTAAATCCACTCAGCTGCAAGAATTATACTTAATATTTGTGCATAAGAACCAGAATTAGAGATTTGAAGCATTAAATTTGCAAAATCATTAATTGAAGGTAATAATTTAGTTTCTTCTCTTTCCTCTTTAGTAATATTTAATGCATCAAATGATCTAATAAAATAATTATTTTCATCACTGGTAATAGCATATAAAAAAGCAGACCATTTTACTTTAGAATGCATATTAGGCGCTAACAAAATTGCTTTTCCAATTAATGTAACTAAAGATTCAATAAAAATATAATCTTGAACTATATATTTTTTAAAAATATGGTTTTTTAAAGTGTCATTTTTAAGTTCATTGGTGAACTTATGATTAGTTGCTTCTAGCCAGAGGTCTCCGCTATAATTCTTAAGATATTCACTAAATTTTTCTACTTTAGGATTAAAGTTTTTATATGTCTTAACCATTAATTTTATATATTTTCAATATGCATTTTATAGAATAATTAAATTTCTTCAAAGGCTTTAAAATAATTATATCATAATTTATAATTAGTACATCTTCAGTAGGAAATATTTTTTAAGTATCACATTAAAGTTTAAATGATATCATTATTATTTAAATTTATATCTAAAAGTGCAACAATTATTTCCACTCATAATAGTATCTTTTCTTTCTAATGAAGCATTTTTATTAAAGCCCATAATTAAAGATGCATCTCTATTACAAGATAAAACTGCTCCTAAATCATTAACTCCTAATGCTTTATACATTTCAGCATACTTACAACGTGTAACATTAAAATTTAATTTACTATCCGATTTTTCTAAAATTTTAATTTCTAATGCACCATTTTTTTTCCAAAATTTTAAGGTTTTTAAAAAAGCAGTACTATTATTACCATATTCAGATGATAGATCTTTTCCCTGTTGTTTTGCTATATTCTTGATTGATTTTTCAAGGATATTTAAAATTTTTTCTTTTCCAAATTCATCAAACAGGTCCTGTAAAAAAGGTATAAGAAGTCGAACTTCAGCTTCTCTTCTTAATAAGATGCCTATCTTTTCAGTTAATTTATCTTTCATAATTTTTACCAACATTTATTATTAATATTATCTATTCAAAGCATTTTATAAAGAAAAATCTCAACTAATAAAAATGTCTAAATAATTTATCTATTTTATAGTAAATGAAACTTTTTGAGGATTTTGAGTTGGTATTCTCAGTGTGTTACGGTTTTAATTAACTTACCTTCTTTGTATATTTTAGTTTTTTTAAACTGACCATTCTCATTATATACTAAAGTTACACCTTCTTTTTTACCATCTTTGTAATTTTCTTTCACCCATAACTGACCATTCTTCCAATAATGAATATTCTCACCTTCCTTTTTACCATCTTTGTAATTCCATTTTGACTCTAACTGACCATTCTCATTATAATGTAACTGTTCACCATCTTTTTTACCGTCTTTATAATTACCTTTTATCCCTAACTGACCATTCTCCCAATAACTTAACTGTTCACCGTCTTTATTACCTTCTTTGTAATTACCTTTCTTCCATAACTCTCCACTCTCATAATACATTTTCCATTCACCCTCTTCTTTACCGTATTTGTAATTCCATTTATATTGGAAAAGACCATTCTCATAAAACCATATCCATTCACCCTCTCGTTTTCCCTTACTAATTTTTCCTCGTTGTTGTCCAGTAACATTTCCAGTAAAGGGAACATCTATAGACTTCTCATAATACAATCCCTCTTTTTTTACTAAATCATCAGAATTGATAGTTTTACTCCATCCTAGTGAAGTAAATAAAAGACAGGATATTATAAGTAAATATTTCATACTATCAATGTAGTGAAAAACTGGTCTAAAAAAAGGTAAATTTACTATCATAAAACTGTCTAACACTGTCTAAGTCATTTTTAGTCTAATTTTTAATAATTTAATTTATTGTAATCTTTAGTGAGTAAGGGTTTTAATGGTAGCGAAGGTAGGATTTGAACCTACGACCTTCGGATTATGATTCCTCCGTACCGATTCGGTAAACCCTTATCTACTAACACTTTTAACCTCTGTTTATTCATAGTGTCCAAGTCTTGTGTCTAACTTTTCATTTTTATTTAAGAAGAAAATACCCTCTTGTAATCGCCTTCTACTGCCAAAAATCTAACTAATTTAACTTTTTGTTTATTAAAAGTGTCTAACTATTTATCTACTTTTTAATAAACAATTATTAATTAGGTTTTATTGTAGTATATCTACCAGTTAAGTCATCTAAAATCTATAAGGTTTTGGGGGTAGTCTATCACCAATTAAGTGAAGTAAAGTTCGTCAGTCTTTGGGGGTGGGTGTTCTCAGGGTTTTATGGTTTTAATTAACTTACCATTTGTCCATATTGTAGTTTTTATTAATTGACCATTCTCATTATACATTACTTGTTCACCTTCTTTTTTACCGTTTTTAAAATTCCATTTCAACATTAACTGACCATTCTCATAATATTCTAACTGTTTACCTTCTTCTTTACCGTTTTTAAAATTCCATTTCATCATTAACTGACCATTCTCATAATATCCTAACTGTTCACCTTCTTCTTTACCGTCTTTATAATTCTGTTTCTCACCTAACTGACCACTCTCATAATAAGTTAATTGTTCACCATCTTGTTTACCGTATTTGTAATTCCATTTATATTTTAACTGACCATTCTCATAATACCATAACAGTTCACCATTTCTTTTACCGTCTTCGTAATTTTCTTTTTGATATACCTGACCATTCTCGTAATACCTTATCCATTTACCTTCTGGTTTACCCTTAGTAATATTGCCTTGTCTTATTCCAACAACATTTCCAGTA
>JAYGEJ010000144.1:0-5301 GCA_046582425.1 Alphaproteobacteria bacterium | reverse complement strand
TAATGTAAATTAAATTAATAATTACTACTTAAATATAGAAAAAAATTGATCCTGATATTCTTCAAATAAGTCCCAGTCATTTAGTTCTTTATGTAGATCTTGGGGTCTTACATTTCCAGAAACAGCTTGCTTAAATAATTCATCTATCCTTTTTCTTGCTGCCATAGGTATTCCATTTTTAACATCTAGCATTCCCGAGTTATTTAATTCTTGGAAATTACTTTTTGCAGATGTTTTAGTATACTCAAAAATAAATTTCAAAAGAGATACATCCCAAAGATTATTTATACCTCTTATAACAGCATGATTAGCTTGGCTATTAACTAATCTGGCTTTTATTCTCTCGGATACTTCTTGAGGATTTCCTGAAACAATTTCTAGATCTGTTGATTCATTTTTATAGTTATATAATAAAGCTGGTTCATTTTTACCAAATACTTTATTTAGTTCCTTAAGATATTCTTTTGCCTCATCTCCAAACCCTGACATTTTATAAAGAAAATCATTAGTAACTACCTGAGGAGTTTGAGCCGTAACTAGACCATGCCTAATGACAGATTCTTCTGATTTATAATCTGATACTTCTTTATACATTGGTTCTGTTACGATATGATATCGAACCTTTGTTTGATTATAAGTAGAAAGTACATTTTTTGGAGTAAGAATAACTTTAGTATTATTCATAACTAAATTAAACAAATTCACTATACTAAAATTCCTTAATATGAATTACTTATTTAATTATAGCTAAATAAACTTAATTTCCTAGTTGTCTCAATCTAGGATCAAATCTATCTCTAAACCAATCTCCAAGAAAGTTAAGCGACATAACTACTAGAAATATGCCAACACTTGGAAACATTGATACCCACCAAGCACTGTTTAAATAATCTCTACCTTCAGCTACCAAAGCTCCCCAAACTGGTGTGGGAGGAGGCACCCCAGCTCCTAGGAAACTTAATGATGCTTCAGCAAGAATTAATTGACCAATTCTCAATGTAGCGATTACAATAACAGTGTTTATTACTCCCGGGAGTAAATGAGTAAGTAGTAATCTTACTTTAGATGCTCCTGCAACTCTTGCATACATAATATAATCTCGTTCTTTTAATGTTAGTACCTCTGCTCTAACATTTCTAACAAAAGCTGGCCATGCCAGAAACGCCAGAAGTATAATAACAACGAGTAAAGAGGGATCAAATACAACAGCTGCAACTAAGGCCAGTAATAAGAAAGGAATTGAATAAACTAAGTCTAAGATTCTCATTAAAATATCATCAACAATTCCTCCAAAAAATCCAGCAACAAGTCCATAGCTTGTACCAATAATAGTTCCACTTACTGCAGAGATCACAAGAACATAAAGAGTTATTCTAGCTCCATGCATTATTCTTGTTAATGTATCTCTACCAAACTGATCTGCACCTAACCAGTGTCGAGTCAAGTCTTTGGTTAATGGATCAACAGGTTCTGAAAATAAAGGAAGTGTCCTATCTCTCAAAGCAGGCAACTCCGGATCATATCCAGTTATGTCTGCAAAAACCGCTAACAGAACTAAAACAGATAGCATAACTATTGGAATTACAGGCCATCTTTGAAAAAAACGAACTACACCATTTAATTGCTTATACAAAGGAAGGTTTCTTTCTAAGAAAGAAGGTTTATCTATACCGATTTTTGTTGATAAAGTCATATAAATTTCCTATGAGTATCTTATTCTAGGATCAACTAATCCATAGGTTAAGTCTGAGATAAAAATAACAATTGCATAAAAAACTGCAAATAATAATACTGAACCTGTCATTACAGGAAAATCATTTTCTGAAACTGCCGTTGTGGCAAGTAAACCTAATCCTGGCCATACAAATACTGTTTCTACGATAATGGTTCCAGTAAGAAAACCTACGAAAATAAGAGCTGCTAAAGTTAATGGTGGAATAAGAGCATTTTTTAAAGCGTGTTTCCATATTACTACACGTTCAGGAACCCCTTTTGCTCTTGCTAATTTGATATATTCGGAGTCTAGGATCTCTAACATTGAAGATCTTGTTAATCTCAAATAACTTGCGGATGCTGCAAGTCCTAAAGTTCCAACAGGCAACACATAATGCTTCCATCCTCCACTAAAGAAATCTGGTATCAGAGAAAAATCTCCTGAAGAAATACCTCTGAAAACCCCTTTTAATAAATAAGACTCTCCACTTCCAGCCGGCAACCATCCTAACTTAACAGCAAATATCAAAATTCCTATTATCGCTATTACAAATGGTGGAGCAGCCTGCCCTATAAGAGCCAAAAACCTACCAGCCCAATCCCATATAGATCCCCGCTTAATAGCGGATATTACCCCTAAGGGAATACCTATAAGTGTGGATAAAATCCAAGAAAATATAGTTAGCTCAAGAGTATTTAGTACTTTTTCACCTATTAAGTCAGCTACATCTTTTTGCCCTAGTAAAGACCTACCTAAATCTCCTCGAACTGTTTTCCCTAACCATATGAAATATTGCATATAAAGAGGTTTGTCTAGATTTAGCATCTTAGTTAGATGTTCATAAGTTTCTTCTGTTACACCATATCCACCCTCTTGAGCAAACAAATCTCTTGGATCTCCTACTGCTCTTGAGAGGCCAAACACTATTGCCGTAGCTCCAATTAGAGTAAAGAAACTAAATAAAAATCTTCTTAATATATATTTTCCCATTTTTCCTTTTTTTAGATCGCTCCCCTTTTTGGGGAGCGATCTTGAATTATTAGTTTTACCTAAGTATTACTTAAGAACTAGTGATTCAATGTTGTTAATACCGTTTAGGTTACCATTAGCATTTGGTAGTGGTTCCCAATTAGCAACAACATCCGGGCTGTACATTACTGTAACAGGCTCTAGTACTATACCTACACATAGAGCTTGCCTTCTAGCTTCATCAGCGAAAGCGTTGTTTAAACCGATTCTTTCATCTTTATCAACAGATTTCGCCACTTTTGCATAGTTCTCTGCTGCAAAAGGTACTTCCATTCCTACACCATAACCTCCATCAGACCATGAACTCATAACAAATCCTCTAGCCCAATCCCATGGGAATGCATAGTTCGAATCATCACCACAACCAACAAATGGTTCTGATGTGCTTCTAGCTACCAAACCTGGTCTGTATGTAGAATAAACTGCGTTGTTTAGAGTAACATCTACTCCAAGAGTAGCTTTCCATCCACCAGCAATAGCTGTCATCAACTCTGTTGGTGCACCAGGAGGTCCTGTCCAAACATTTTCCATTGGGAACCCATCAGAGTAACCAGCTTGATCTAATAAAGATTTAGCATAGTCAACATCATAAGGAACTAACCAGCCGCCTATATCACAACCAGGGGTGTCACAATCAGTGTAATCACTTTGCTTGAAGTTTGGATTTTCAGTACTTGGTGAATATGCATCATAGATAGGTCCGCCAAAGCCGTCCATTACAGAGGTAACTAAACCTTCTCTGTCAATAGAGTGTGCAAGAGCTTGTCTTACTAATCTAGCATTTTCCATACTTGTAGCGTCTCCAGGACATCCAACCCATGCTTTATCATGACATTCTCTTTCAAGAACTTTATCATCATAGTATCGGTTTGATTCCCAGTAGTTTCCAGTTAAACCAATGTTTCTTTGGATAACGTTACCTGTACCTGTACTTCTTACAAAACCTTTAGATTCTAATTCTTTCCAGTCTTTTAAGGCAGGCAGAACAATAACAGATTCACCAGTTTCTAACATGGCTCTTCTTGTTGAAGCTTCAGCAACTTGCTGCCAAATTACAGTGTCAACCCCAGCATCTACTCTGTGATGACCTTCAACTTTATGAGTAACAGCTTTATCTGAGTCCACCCATGATTCAACTTCAAAAGGACCAGTTCCAGCTAATACATCTCTCATACCATCAGCACCTAGCTCATCAAATGCTTTTTTAGAAACAATTCCAGCAGTTTGCCAGAATGTACTAAATCGATGCCTTATACCTCTTGAATCATAGTTTGCATAATTCATTCTTACAGTATAATCATCAATTTTCTCTAAATTAGCTATAAGCGGAGCAAAGTCTCCAGCTTGTCCGTGTACTGACACTGGATTAGTAGCTGCGTTAGCGTTGTTAAATGAAAACACAACGTCATCAGCAGTCATTTCTCCCCAATCACCATGGAAAGGTACACCCTCTTTAAGAGTAAATTCTAGGTACGAAGTATCTTCAGCAAGGGTCCAGCCAGTAGCTAGAATTCCTGCTTCAGGTTTCATTCCCATATTGTCTCCGAATTCAGGTCTAAATAGAGTTTCTTGAACACTAGCTAGATATAAGTTCTCAGCACAACCTGCAGTACAGAATTGTGGAGTACCAATACCTGGATGTAATCTAGAAACCGCTACTTTTATCTCCCCACCACCAGATCCTCCACTTGGAGCAGCAGATGCTGAAGAAGAAGATGAACTTGCAGATGATGTTGTTGAAGATGAACTAGAATCACTTGAGGATTCATCATCTCCACCACAACCAATTGCAAATAACATCATAGAGATAACCATCATTGAGATGATTAATTTCATGGATTTAACCATATATCCCCCTATTACTTGTTTTTTAATTTAATCTCAAATTACAACTAAAAAATTAACATATCAAATAGTTAAAATATGATCTCAAATTTTTATATTTCATTTACCATAAAACATATATATATTTTTTGCAACTTTTTTGTTACATTTTTGTTACATTTTCATCCATTTAAATAAAGTTACTGAATTCGTAAAATAATTATTTATTTTAAATGAAATCCTCTCAAATATCCACAAAGCATATCAATTGGGCTTATGGCTAATTTATTCTCAAAAATAAATTTTGATTATTTCATTTTTTCGTAATATTTTGATTTTTAGCCCACTCAGGATAGTAATCAAACATATTAATATTTGGGCTTGGAGAGCCTAAGGGTTGAGGAGGAACATTAAATTTATCAATTCCTACCATATCTACTCCTAAGTATTTCATACCAGAATTCAATTGAGTTCTGGTAGAAGGTATATTCCATGGACCAACCGAACTGAACGGTATTTTTTTATTATCAAATGCCCATCGTCCAGCAGCAGAGTAAACGGTACTGCCAAGCCCTGAAAGCTGTGAATCAGGATGGGTATCAACACCAATTTCAACAAAATTATTCCCAATATCTTTAAGAGTTGCGGCTGCAACGATCTTGTTATCATCTTTTACCACGAAAGCTCGCAAGCAATCCAAAGAATTATGCCAAAAAATTTCTTTATCAACAAGA
>JAYGEJ010000012.1:0-5212 GCA_046582425.1 Alphaproteobacteria bacterium | reverse complement strand
GTTATTTATATAAAGGTATGGAAAACTCTATCAACTTATATAGATAAAATTAAAAATCAAAATTCTTTACTTTTTCTAAAATAAAATCCCTAAATGCAGTTACTCTTCTGGTAGCTCTTAATTCTGATGGATAAACGAAGAAAGCTTCCACTGGCGGTCCCTCTATATCTTGTAAAACTTGAGTGCATGAACTAATTTCTCTTACCATTGCGGTTGGTAGAGCTGCTATCCCAATACCGCTTTCTACAGCTCTTATCATACCTACAATATTATTTATTGAGAAAACAGGTTGAAAATTAACGTCTAATTTTGAAAGCATGTCGGTTAGCCAATTTGTACCTGGGAATGGCATGTTTATTGAATCTCCATAACTTACTATTTTGTGATTTAATAGATCCTTTACTGAATTAGGAGTCCCATTTTTTTCTATATATTTTTTAGAAGCAAATATACCTACATGTCCTGTAAAAAGATGTCTTTGAATTAAATCTGGTTGCCTAGGAGGAGATAACCTAATAGCTATATCTGCTTCTCTCATTCCAAGGTCTAATTCCTTGTCTCCCACAATCAAAGTAAGAGAAATATCAGGATATTTTTCTAAAAATTCATCTATATAAGAAGTTAGCCAGACAGAGCCAAATGTTATAGTAGTAGCTACTTTAAGCGATCCTTCCGGCTCTTCTTTATTAATTGTTAAAGAATTTTCAGCTGATGTTACTTTATCAAAAACGTCATTTGCATATTTTAATAATGTTTCTCCTTGCTCAGTTAGTAATAAACCTCTTGCATGTCTATGAAACAACATTACTCCAATTTCTTCTTCTAGTTTCTTAATTTGTCTACTAGCTGCTGATTGACTTAAGTTTAACTTTACACCCGCATGAGTAAAACTTTGTTCCTGTGCTACATATCTAAATATTTTTAATTTTTCCCAATCCATAAAATTATTCTATAAAGATTTTTCTTTTAATGAAAGATATTTCTCCGCTTCTAACGCTGCCATACATCCATGTCCTGCTGCTGTAACTGCTTGTCTGAAAACTTTATCTTGTACATCTCCAGCAGCATATACTCCTTCTATATTAGTTTTGGTGCTATCACTTGAGGTTAAAATATAATTTTCCTCATCCATTTCTAATTGATTAATAAATAATTTAGTATTTGGGTCATGGCCTATAGCAATAAATATTCCACTAACATTAGTACCCATTAATTTTTTATCCTTTGTAGATTTTAATATTGCCTTTTGTACTACAAGAGGAGATTCAGTTCCAATTACTTCTTCTAATGTGTGATTCCATATAATATCTATCTTTTTATTATTAAATAACCTTTCTTGTAATATTTTTTCTGCTCTTAATTCAGATCTTCTATGTACTAAAGTTACCTTAGAAGCAAAATTAGTTAAAAATAAAGCTTCTTCTACTGCTGTGTTACCTCCACCTATAACCATAACTTCTTTATTCTTATAAAAAAATCCATCACATGTGGCGCAAGCACTTACTCCAAAGCCTCTATATTTTTTTTCTGAAGGAATGTTTAGCCACCTAGCAGAAGCTCCTGTTGCTATAATACAAGTATCAGAAAAATACTCTTTTCCATTATCTAATAATAGTTTTATTGGTTTAGTTTTTAACTCACATTTTACTACAGTACTATTTATAAACTGAGTTCCAACAGAAAGAGCTTGTTTTTCCATTTGCTCCATTAGCCAAGGTCCTTGGATAGTGTTTTCATAGCCTGGATAATTATCAACATCAGTTGTTATTGTAAGTTGTCCTCCTGGCTCTAAACCACGAATTAAGACTGGATTTAATCCTGCACGAGCAGCATATATTGCGGCGGTATAACCAGCTGGGCCTGATCCTAATATTATTAATTCATGGTGGTTTTCAGTCATAATTTAATCCTTTATATTTATTATAATAAATATTTATTTTTTATAATACTTGCAATATTATACGATTCATTAATCGGTTTATAATTAAAATTTTTTAAATCATTAATATTAAAATTTTCTAAGTATTTCGCCATTCCCTTTTCTATTAACATTTTATGAAAAAAATCATGTTTTTTTAATGTTATATTTTTTGGTGCGTATATTATTAAAGGTTTTCCTGTAGAGCATACTTCTGAGCATATAGATACAGAGTCTCCAGTTACAATAGCTAAATCACTGTAGGCAAGATATCCAAAGTATGGATTTGGAGTTTTATAATTAGTATCCCAAAAACAACTTTTAACTTTTAATTTTTTTATTTCTTTTTTTATTTCATTAATACATTCTATGGAAGTTCTTCTACTAGTAGTTATCATTATAGATCCTGTATTATTAAAAATAGTATTAATTTTTTTAAATAATAACTTTATATGAATTGGATCAAATTTATATTTTTTTGTATTTCCTCCAATAATAATAGCAACTCTTGGCTTTTTTAAAGGTTTAAATTTATTTTTCCATTTAATAAGAGATTCAATAAGTAATTTATTATCAATAGTATTTGGTGATGTTTCTATTCTTTTTAAATTATTTTTATTTTTTAATTTATCATGAAGAGGAGTAAATATCATATCTATATCTTTATGGGGATATGAAGGCCACATTATTTGAATATACTTAGAATAATTATTGCTTTGTTTTTTTATCCAAAGTCCAATAGGGGCTGATTTTCTACCACATCCAATCACTATTTTTGGCCAAGGAGCAACAAATTGCTCTTTATCATTCTCATTAATATGTTTTATTGTATTTTGTAAAATTATATTTGGAAATTTAGACAATTTATTATATTTAAATTTTTTTGTTGTATATTTTAACTTAAGAGCTTTTCCAATTCCTAAAACTTGAGAACAATTTCCTGCTCTATCATCTAAAAGTAACCAAATTATATTATCTTTATTATTTATATTCAATTTTTAAAATTTCATATGTTGTTTTGCCACCTGGAGTTTTAACTTCAGCTATATCTCCTTCGCTTCTACCCATTAATGATCTAGCTACTGGCGAGCTATAAGATATAAGACCTTTTTCAACATTTGTTTCATCAACGCCTACAATTTTAAATGTAATTTCTAAATTATTATTTTCATCATATAATTTGATAGTAGCTCCAAAAACAATTTTATTTGATTTTATTGAGCTAGGGTTAATGACTTCTGCTCTTCTTAATTTATCTTCAATTTCTATAATTCTTCCTTCAATAAAAGATTGTTGTTCTTTAGCTGCATGATATTCTGCATTTTCTGATAAATCACCATGTTCTCTAGCTTCGGCTATAGCCTTAATAATATTTGGTCTTTCCTCAGATTTAAGAATTTTTAATTCTACCTCCATTAAATCATAACTATTATTAGTCATAGGAACTTTATCCATTAACTTCACCTTTTATTTTAAATATAGTATTAATATACATTATTATAATAAAATTAAAATTAATAAGATTGAATAGATTTAACTTTTAAATCATCTTTATTTAAAGAAATTATTGCTTCAGTTGCAGCTTTGCTTCCAGCTAATGTTGTATAATAAGGAATATGAGCAGATAGCGCAGCTCTTCTTAATGAGAAACTTTCTTTAATTGATTGCTCACCTTCTGTTGTATTAAATATAATATTAACTAACCCATCTTTAATTGCATCCACTAAATGCGGTCTGCCTTCACTAACCTTATTAATTTTTTTAACCTTTAAGTTATTTTCTTCTAAATAAATAGAAGTTCCTTTAGTAGCAACTATACTAAACCCCAGATCTAATAAGCTTTTACATAAAGGTAGAACTTTTATTTTATCTGAGTCTTTTACAGAAATAAAGAGAGTACCTGTTTTAGGTAAATTTGATCCTACGGCCATTTGAGCTTTTGCAAACGCTTGACCAAAATCTTCTGCTAATCCCATAGCTTCTCCAGTAGATTTCATTTCTGGTCCTAATAGAGTATCTACCCCTGGAAACCTTCCAAATGGAAATACTGCCTCTTTTACTGAAATTTTATCTGTTTTATCCCATGGTAAAATTTTAAAATTAGATAATTTTTCACCTGACATTACTCTTGCAGCTATACCGGCAAATTGATTACCTGTTGCTTTAGCTACAAACGGTATAGTTCTACTTGCCCTTGGGTTAACTTCTAATATGTATATGTTTGGTTCTTTTTTTTCTAAATCTTTAATTGCAAATTGAATATTCATTAAGCCAATTACTTCTAGAGCTTTAGCTAAAGTATTTGATTGTTTTTCTATCTCTTTAATAGTTTTTTTAGGCAAACTATGTGGAGGAATAGTACAAGCTGAGTCCCCAGAATGTACACCAGCTTCTTCTATATGTTCCATAATTCCTGCGACTTTAGATATACTCTTATCCGCAATTACGTCTACATCTACTTCAATTGCATCTGATAAAAACCTATCTATTAATATTGGGTTTTTCCCAAATAATGTAACGATACTATTAATATATTGACTTAGAGATTCTTCGTTGTGAATAATTTCCATAGCTCTACCTCCTAATACATAAGAGGGCCTCACTAGCACTGGATAACCTATTTTTTTAGCAATCTTTACTGCTTCATTAGCATTGTTGCATATTCCATTAGGAGGCTGCTTTAATTTAAGTTTTTTTAATAGTTTTTGAAACCTTTCTCTATCTTCTGCTAAATCTATCATATCAGGAGATGTACCAATAATAGGTATATTAGATTCTGAAAGCGCTTTTGCTAGCTTTAAAGGCGTTTGCCCTCCATATTGGACTATACAACCTTTTAACAAACCTTTAGAGTTTTCTTTCTCGATTATTTCAAGAACATCCTCTTCGGTAAGAGGTTCAAAATATAGCCTATCAGATGTATCATAATCAGTAGATACCGTCTCAGGATTACAATTAATCATAATTGTTTCATAACCCTGCGAAGATAAAGAATAAGCAGCATGAACACAACAATAATCAAATTCTATACCTTGTCCTATTCTATTAGGGCCACCACCTAAAATAATTATTTTTTTTCTGCTTGAAATATCTGATTCATCAGAAAAACCATTTTTATTATTTTCTTCATAAGTAGAATATAAATAAGGAGTATTAGAATTAAACTCACCTGCACAACTATCAATTCTTTTATAATTTGGCTTTACATTAAGTTTATTTCTTAGAGATCTAATTTTTTTTGGATTTATCTCTAATAAATCGGCTATTCTATTATCAGAGAAACCTTTAGACTTT
>JAYGEJ010000190.1:0-2955 GCA_046582425.1 Alphaproteobacteria bacterium | reverse complement strand
ATTTCATTAGAAGAAAAATAATATACCTCACTTGTAGTGTGGTCTCCAGAAGATATTAAAAAATATTTTTCATCTGAAGTTAAACCTATTCCTAAAGTAAAGCGTTCATTTTTTTCTTCATAAATTAGCTTATCATTTTTTATAGGCGTACCAATTTTATGTTTGTATATTTGTTTTGGTCTATGATTATTATCTAGTTTTGCATAAAAAATATATTTATCGTCTAAACTGAAAAGAATATTCCCAGATGTTTCTTTAATTCTAGAAGACATAGTTTTTTTATCAGCTATACGTCTTATAAATATTGTATAATATTCTGAGCCTTTTAAATCTAATGAGTAACCTAATAGCTCATCATTATTGCTTACACTTATATCTCCTATTCCAAAATAATTTGAATTAGATAATTTATGTTCTTTATTGCCATCCCAATATATTTCTTCCTTTTTTGAATCTATTATTTTTCTAAGCTTTATTGAATAGTTTCCTGCTTTAGAAGTTTTAGTCCAATATTCATATTTTTTATCTATAAAAGGAAGACTGGTGTTATCTAATTTAATTCTTCCTTTAATTTCTCTAAATAAAGTTTTTTGAAGTTTTTTTGTTTTTTTTAAATGATAGTCAGTATATTTATTTTCAGCTTCTAAATAGCTTCTTACGTTTTTATCTAGTTTGGTGCTATCTTTTAACACATCTAGAATATTTTTTTGATGAATCCAGCTATAGTTATCCACCCACTTCTTTCCGTGACACTCTTTAGTTTCTTTGATTTTTTTAAGTTTAGGAGCTTTCATAATACCCTGTATTTTAAATATAATATTTTAAAATAGTCTATATTGTATTAATGTAAATATACTTTTTAATATTTATAGAGGTTAATTATGAGATTAAGACAAATCGCTGTTGCTAGTTATAATTTAAATGAATGCGAAAGGATAATTAATAAAGAATTAAATATTAATACAGCTTATAGAGATGAGGAAGTAGAACAATATGGCCTAAATAATATTGTTTGCCCTATTGGAGGAGAGTTTCTAGAAGTTGTATCTCCTTTTACTAATAATACTACAGCTGGAAGATTTATTGAGAAGAAAAAAGGGCCTGCTGGGTATATGACGATATTTCAATGTGAAGATTCATTAGAGAGAAGAAAGTACATAGAGAGTAAGGGTATTAGAGCATTAAATTCTTTTGGTAATATTAAGCATGGTAACTATATTATTAATCAATATCATCCAAAAGATTTACCTGGAGCATTGGTAGAAATTGATTCCGTTACTAATACTAATTATAAAGAAAAATATGCTGATTGGCCTCCTGCGGGAAAAAATTGGAGGCAAAAAATTAATGAAGATTATGTTGAGGGTATAGTTGGTGCTACAATTGCTGCCGATAATCCTTTGAAGCTTGCAAAATTATGGGCGAATGTATTAAATAGTGATTTAATAAATAAAAATGATTGTCCTAATATTATTTTAGAAAATGCTATTATTAAATTTGTGCAATCTAAAACAAACTATACAGACTTAGTGGGTATAGAATTAAAAGCCTCACAGAAAAGATTAGATATGGGAACAAAGATTAAAATATTTGGACTTGATATTAATTTTGTTTAGTTATCTATTGGTGCATTTATTTGTTATTACCTGAACTAGTAGAGATTCTTTACATTTTTCCCAATCTGCCAAACCTTTGTCAAAAGGGTCAAAATATCTTAAACTAATTAATATTACTATAAGTATGCAAAGTATTATGGTTATTTTAGACATTTATATAATCACCTAATTTTATAAATATTATATAGGAGCATAAATTTATGACCAAATTTTATTTTTTTATAATTTTATTATTTAACTCTCCCTTATTACATGCAGATACTAATTTAGATATGGAAAGACTTATAAATAATATGCAGTGTGTTGGATGTAATTTTTCTAACCTTGAGATGAAAAAATTAAATCTATGGAATTATAATATTTCTAAATCTAATTTTAGTAATTCAAATTTGATAAAAAGTAATTTCCAAGGTTCTAACTTATCAGAATCTATTTTTAATGGAAGTATTTTGATTGGTTCTCAATTTCAAAATGTTAATTTAAATAATTCAAGCTTGCTAAATATAAAGGCTACTGCAACAAATTTCATAGGAGTATCTTTTATAAATTCAAAACTAAATAATTCTGATTTTAGAGGTTCTGATATGCAATCTGTAGTGTTTACTAATGGAGAAGCTATCGAGGCAAATATGAAATCAGTAAACTTTATAGGAGCAAACCTTGTAGGCACTGATTTTACTGGTTCTGATTTAACTGGTACTAATTTTACTGGTGCAAATTTAACAGGAGCAAATTTTACTGGTTCTATTCTTAAAAACACTAATTTTTCAGGAGCTAATTTAACTAGTGTTCAATTTTCTAATGCAACATTAGTTAACTCTAAGTTTATAATGAGTAATTTATCTAATTCTAATTTTGAAAATGCTGATATATCTCAAGCTACTTTTGAAGATATATTTTATTGTGGAAAAAGACTATTTGGGGAAATTGCTTCTAATTCTGTTTTAGCTGGGATTATTTCTGAAAAAAAGGATGATAATACATATATTTTACAGAATTTATCATGTAATTAAGACACTTAATCTACAGGTTTTAAATAACGAGATTCTATCCATTTTATAGTTTTTTCTAGTGAAGGAGAGCTTCTCACTTTATTATTTTGGTGATACGTAGTCCATAAATTAAAATTATTAGATTTTTTTTCATAAACTATTTTATAGACTGGTGTTTCAAATGAATGTTTATAAAAACAGAATATTATATCTTCTTTTTGTAGTGAAAAACTATAATCTCTCCATTGATTTGCTTTCAGCATCCTAGAAAATAGCGACATAATAATATTAAAGTCTTTTTTTTTTATAAAGGAACTAATATTTTCCTTGGGATTAATATTCTTACC
>JAYGEJ010000054.1:0-8397 GCA_046582425.1 Alphaproteobacteria bacterium | reverse complement strand
TCCATTTATTTTAGCAAAAATAGGAAAAAAAATAATAAGGAAATTAGCTTTAGATTTAGGTCTAGGAGAACTATCAGAAATACCCTCTTCTCCATGCTTAGCTAGCAGAGTAGAAACTGGTATACCTATAACACCGATTTTGTTAAATAAAATTGACAATATTGAAAGATATATAAAAACGTTATTTAATGATGCGGATATACGCTGCAGGTGGATGAATCATAATATTATAATTCAATTTAATTATCCTAATTTAAATCAAATAAATAAATCTCAAAAAAAACTTATACAAAATAAGGTTATAGAAATATTCAATATCAATCGTTCAAAAATTAAATTTAGTGAATATAAAAAAGGAAGTGCATTTATAGCACAGAATAAAGAAAAGAAAATATGACTAAAGAACATTTAATAGATTTTGATAGAAAAGATAGAATTGGAATTCCTGAAACAATTTTTTGTCAAGATAAAGATATAAAGCAAATAAAAAATATATGTAATGATTTAGATAAAGAACAAACTACTCTTTTTACAAGATTATCTATTGAAAAGTATTCCAAACTATCTAAAAGAATTCAAAAATTGTTAAAATATAATAATATTTCGAACTCTGCCATTTATGGGAAAATACCTTCTATAAAAGAAAATAACAATATTGCTATAGTTTGTGCTGGCACTTCCGATATGCCTAGTGTTTCTGAAGCTCATCAAACATTAATTTCCTCTGGGCAATATAGTAAAATATTTGCAGATCTAGGCGTTGCTGGTTTATGGAGAATTCAAAAATATCTTAAAGAAATAACAAAATTTAAGATTATTATAGTTGCAGCTGGAATGGATGGGGCCCTTCCTAGTGTATTAGGTGGTCTCGTTTCACAACCAATTATTGCTATTCCTACATCTACTGGATACGGAGTATCTAATAAAGGTACTACTGCCTTAAATTCTATGTTAGCAAGTTGTTCACCAGGTATTACTGTAGTAAATATAGATAATGGTTATGGCGCAGCAACGGCTGCTATAAGGATATTAAATGCAATCTAAAGAAGTAAAATTATTGTATGGTAAAAATGGCATTAAACTAAATATTAAAGATGACTGGAATGCAAATATTATAAGAAAACCATTAATGCCAATAATAAATGATATATCAGATGAAGTTAATAAAGCACTTAATAATCCAATAAATTCTCTCTCCATAGATAAAATTTCTAGTAAAGGTCAATCAGTATGTATTTTAGTATGTGATATAACGAGGCCTGTTCCTAATAAACTATTTTTAAAGCAAATTATTTTAAAATTCATAAATGCCGGGATCTCAACTGATAATATTCTAATAATAATTGCAACAGGTTTGCATAGACCAGCATCGAAAGATGAAATAACTGAAATAATTGGTTCATCTTGGGTGTTAAAAAATATTAAAATAGTAAACCACTTTGCAAGAGATGATAGTATGCATAAATATATAGGTACTACAAAACAAGGTAATATAGTTAAATTAGATAAAAGATTTGTAGATGCTGATATTAAAATAGTAACAGGTTTGGTAGAACCACATTTCATGGCAGGTTACTCTGGAGGAAGAAAAGTAATAGCTCCAGGTATTGCACATGCAGATACAATAACCACTTTTCATAGTGCGAGGTATATGGAGAATCCGAATGCTATAAGCTGTAACCTAATAAATAATCCTTTACACCAAGACCAGCTAGAAATAGTAAATATGATAGGACAGATATATGCTATAAACTGTGTAATTGATGAAAAAAGAAATTTATCATATATAAATTTTGGTGAGATAATATCTAGCCACATGAAAGCTGTAAATTTTATTTCAAGTTTTGCAAAAGTTAAATGTAATAATAGCTATAATACTTTAATAACAACTGCAGCAGGCGCTCCTTTAGATGGTACTTTCTATCAAACAGTAAAAGGAATGGTTACTCCATTAGAAATACTTAAAAAAGGTGGGGATTTAATTATTACTTCTGAATGCTTTGAAGGATTGGGATCAGAAGAATTTATTTCATCACAAAAAAAACTTTTAAAAATTGGTCCTAATAAATTTTTAGAAAATATACTTAAGAAAGATTTTGCTGCTATAGATGAATGGCAAACGGAAATGGAAATAAAATCTCTTATTAAAGGTAATATATTCCTATTTTCTGAGGGCTTATCAGAAGAAGAAAAACTATATACTGGAGTTAATATTATTAATAATATAGAAAAAACTATCGACGAAAGTATTAAAAGGCACAATAATAATAATATAGCTATAATACCAGAAGGACCTTATGTTATTCCTGCAATTTAATAACGTTTCATTGTATATTTATTAATTTTTTTTGCTAAATTAGTCATATTCATTCTACATTTTTTTAATTCAAATTTCATTATATTATCTTCACTTTTCATCATTATAAAAATTGAACCTATAGACTTATTTTTTTTACCATTATATACAACTAGCGCTAAACCTATTTTTTTTCGTCGTTCTTGCTGGTCATATACCATTAAATAATTTCTTATTTTAAAATTTTCTGGAACTGCTGGAAATAAAGGCTCAAAATTATTTTTACCTTGTTTTAGTATATATAAATATATTCCATTTATAGGTTTATATTTAAATGCTGGAATTGATCTGCTAGTGAAAACACCATCTCTACATAAGAAACCACTAGGTAGTGTCTTAGTTAAATAAAATTGTGTTTCTAAATGATTAATAAATTTAAAGCTATGGTGATTATCAAAATGCTTAATAGTAAGTCCTTCTTTTGAAATACATAGTTTTAAATCATCCGATACAGAGGTTATTTTTATATTTTTTTCTTTGCATATATTTTTATATTCTTTGCTAAAAGCATTATTACAAATATATACAGCCAAGAAAACAATTAATAAAGTTAGAGTTTTTGCATATTTTATCATTATTTTAAACCTAATCATCAAATATTAAACAGTATAATTAATATACCTGTTAAAGTTATTAATACTCCAATTATCTCATTAGCAATAATTTTTTCTTTAAAATATAAAATAGATGCAAGAATAGTAAATATAAGTTCTATCTGCCCTAAAGCTCTTACATAGGCAACATTTTGAACACTCATAGCATAAAACCAACAAATAGATGCAAATGCACCAAAAAAACCAACAATTAATCCATCCTTCCAACTAAAATAAAGTAAATAAAATTGCTTTATATCTTTCAATAATATGTAAATAGTTAGAATTAATGTTTGAATTCCTATTGCAATTAATAAAGTAAATGATGAAGTTAACATATAATCAGTAGAAAATAAGCTATGTGATGCACCTCTAAATAATACTGCTGACAAGCCAAATAATGAACCTGATAATAAACCATAAAAAACTGATAAATTAAAGAAACTTATCCTTAAATCAATTTTTTTGATTGAAGTAATCATGATTCCAATTAAACCTATTATAATACCTATCAATCCTATAAAACTTATAGGATCACTTAATAATATAAAACCAAAGAAAGCTGCCTGAATAGGTTCAGTTTTAGAATATGAAGTTGCTACAGAAAAATTATTAGTCCTAAATATTTTTAGTAATAAAAATGTAGCAATTATCTGACTTATGCCACCTATTAAACAATAAAGTAAGAAGGTGATATTAATATTTGAAACTAAAAATTTACTATTTGAAAAATTGTATAATAATAAAAAATATATTAACACAAAGGGTAAACCAAATAGAAACCTAGTATAAGTTGAACTTATATTAGACATATTTTTTTGTAATTTTTTTTGGTAAATTGACCTAAGGTTTTGCGAAAAAGCAGCAAAAACAGTTATTGGTATCCATATTTCAATCATTAAATACTATCTTACTTTTTATAAATTTGTTTATATTTGATTTAAACTTAATCTAATCTATCATTATATAATTAATAATATATTAAAAAATGGGAGGGAAAAATGGATAAAAATAATAAAGATTGGAATTTTATTCATAATATTGCTCAAGATGCAGAATGGAAGCCTGGGTTAAGAGAAATATTTGACTATAGAGATCTTGGTATAAAAGATGGAACTAATGGCGATTATATAGCACATATTGTGAAAGCAAACGGTAAAGAACTTAAAGATGAAGTTAAAGAATGGCACATGCATGAATGTAAATTTCAATTTGTATTAGTTTTAAATGGCTGGGCAACTTTTGAATATGAAGGAGAAGGTATAAAAACTATACATAAAGGAGATGCAATAAATCAAAAACCAATGATAGTTCATAGAGAAATTGACTGTTCACCAGACTTTGAAGTTTTAGAAATTGTTGCTCCTGCAAACTTCAAAACTAAAATAGTTGATAACCCAAAGTGAATAAAGTTGTTAAATTTGATATAAATATACTCAAATTTTTAGCCTTTGTAGCAATTTCTTTTATTATTTTTTATAAAGATCTATTAGCATCCGAAATTACAAGTAGACATTTATATAATTTAGGAGATGAAATAAGCTTTTCTATAGAAACTATATTACCTAACAAATCAACTTATATATCAATTTCACGCTTAATAGATATAAGAGAGAATAAGGAGATATGGGAAATTGAAAATAGTCCAAGCGCTGATAAAAGAATTTATGATAGAAAAACAGGGAATTGGATTGCGTCCTTCAAAGATGGAAATGAAGTAGCTAGAGCTATTCCACATAATGGTGGATTAAAATTTCCCTTACAAAAAGGGGATACATGGAATCAGAGTTGGATATTCACAGCGGCCGGAGGTCTATTGACTGGTAAGTCTGAAGCTGAATACAGAGTAAAAAGAGAAAATATAAAGGTAAACAATTACAAATACAAAACATTAAAAATTGAAATGAAAAATCCATTATGGAATTCTGAAAAAGATAGGAATTGGAAAAAGGAAATTAGATGGTTAGATATTGAAACTGGAAAAATTATAAAAATATACTTTAAGAATATAGGTTTCAAAATGGAATATACAGCTACCATTAAAGAATAATTTATAAAAATAATAGCTCCCCATATTTCATGAGGAGCTACTGATCTCAAGGGATAGAGAGATTTTAAAATTTTATAAGTTATATCCATTTTGAACATGTAAATTTTGGTTACAATTAGAGCGACAAAATTGTCGTTAGGTTTTTATATATTTTACTCAATAAAAACAACAATTTAATTAATATATATATAATAAAAAAATAAGTATTTTGGAATATTTATACGATATAGATTAGGTAGAATGATTATTCTTCCAAGATTTAATTTCACTTTTTTGAGAATCAATCCAGCTCTTCTCAAATTCTTCATATAAACTTAGTAATTGTTTAGTTCCTTGGTATTGAGGAGGCTTATCTCTTATAAACACTATATCCCCCCTATCTAATCCCATTTTTATAATTCTTTGTATTTTTCTTTCTGATATATGTGTTAAATGCCTAACCATAGAAACAGTAAAATAATCTTTCTCCCCGCGTTCCTGTGCCAAACTAAGCGGTATTTGATTCATATTTGCAGATATAGCAAGCATTGCAATTAACCTATGTTCAGGAGAAGAATTCCAATAATAATTTCCATGTGATACAGGGTTTTTACAAATACTTATCCAGAAATTAAGTCTAAATTGCATAATTCTTCTTAAAGCAATATCTGCGACAATATCCTCATCAAACATATCACTTTGTGAGTAATTATTATCTATTAAATTCGCCATTATTCTCCCCCTAAGAATATTATAGATAATTATGATACTTAAATTTCTTCCTTATAGCTTGGCATATCTCCTGCTACAGTAGTTCTATGCATAATCCTTCTGTATTTAGACTCATCATAACCAGTACCCCTATGTAATACTCTTCTATTATCCCATAAAACTAATTCACCCGTTTTCCACTTATGTTTTGCCATATTGCCTGATTCTAGTATCCAATCATTAATTTCTTTTATTAATTTTCTACTTTCTTTTATATCCCATCCAATTATGTGGCTACAGTGACTACCTGCATAAAATGCAGGTTTTTTAGTATAAGGATGAATCCTAATTAATCTTTGCTTCACAAACGGCATGTCCTGCTTAAATTTATCATCAAATATATCGCCTGTATTATTTTGACGTGAATAGACTATAGAATGTTCACATATACAATCTTTAAGGTTATCAATAGAATATTTTCTAGGCATATTTTCCCAGGTTTCTAGTGCATGTCTCGCATCAATAAAATCTGTTCCTCCTCCTTCTTTTGGAACTTCACGCGCACTTAAGATAGATATTTTTGAAGGCACTTTCTTAAAAGAAGAGTCTGTATGCCAATAATTATTTCCACGATCAAAAATTACCTTTTTATCGTCAAAAGGTAACATTTTATTATTTAGATCAACATTAGATATTCTACTAATTTCTGGCCTGATAGCATTACTAGTTTTATAATCAGGAGCTTTAGTTTGTGTGCCAATGGAAATTTCTAATTTTCCAAAACCCTCTGAGAAGCGAATTTGATCATCATCGTTGATATCTTGTGAATCTATGACGACTACACCATATGTTTCTACAGCTTTTTTAATCTCCAAAAACTCAGGCGTAGACATAGATTTAATATCAACACCTGAAATATTTGCAAAGAATTCTTGGTCATTATATGTAGTTTTTATTTCCATTTAAATATTCTCAAATAAAATAAATGTTTTTTCAAGAATATTTTAATTTTTTTAATAATATTTATTCAGAATAAAAACCAACTGCACAAATTAAATCTGCTACTCTTGTGACTAGTTGTGTCTTTTTATAAAGCTTTTCATCATCAGTAGTTAATCTAGCTATCATTAAATCAACTTCATTTACTTCGCCGTACTTTGCAACTGCAATCATTGACTTTCCTACTGCTTTTCCCTCTGAATCCTCAAAATTTAGAACATTTCCACCTTCTAATGTCGGATGACCTAATAATAAACCTTTATCAGTCATACAAAATGGGTACAAATCCTTTACATGCAGTCCACCACTTCCAGTTGTAAATAAATTTAAAGCTCTATTTTTATCAACTTTAACTAAAGCAATTGCTCTATCTAATAATGCCGCTGCTTCATCTTTAGTTCCAAACTCCTCAGCAAATAAGCTTTTAGTAATAAACAAAGAAAAGATAATAATTAAACTATAATTAATTAAATTTTTTATAAAATTCATAATACAAACTCCAAAATAATTAAAATACAATCTTTTAATAATAAAATAGTAAAGTCAATATTAAATACTTGCTGTAATAAATAATTTATATTTCTTTATTTTGTATGAAATTATTTATTATTCTATAATAATAGTAACTATTTATTTAAAGGAATATATTATGAGTTTTATTGCTGCAGTTATACAGGATAGTCCTATTGTTTTCGACCTAGACTCTACGATTAATAAAGTAGAAAAATTAACTGAAAAAGCAAAAGAGAAAAATGCTGAACTTGTAGTATTTCCTGAAGCATTTATTTCTGCTTATCCAAAAGGATTAGATTTTGGAGCAAGGATTGGAATGCGATCTGAAGAAGGTAGGCTAATGTATTCTAAATATTATAATTCTGCATTAGATTTTAATAGCAAACAATTTAAAAAATTATGCTTAATAGCAAAGAAATATAAAATATTAATGAGTATAGGTGTAATAGAAAAAGACCACCGAACCTTATATTGTACAGTATTATTAATATCTAATAAAGGTGAATATTTAGCCAAACATAGAAAAGTTATGCCCACTGCTATGGAAAGATTAATATGGGGATTTGGCGATGGTTCAACACTTCCAGTTATCAGTACTAATATTGGTAAAATTGGATCAGTTATTTGTTGGGAAAATTATATGCCACTTATGAGAATGGCAATGTATTCAAAGGGCATTCAATTATATTGTGCCCCAACTGCGGATGATAGAGATACATGGATTTCTTCTATGACTCATGTAGCTCTTGAGGGAAGGTGCTTTGTGTTTTCAGCATGTCAGTATTTATTAAGAAAGGATTGTCCAGATTACTATAATCCAATACAAGGAAATGATAAAAATACTATAATTATGAATGGTGGTTCTTGCATTATAAATCCCTTAGGGAAAGTAATCGCTGGCCCCATAAGAGAAAAATCAGGCATACTTACAGCTCAGATCGATCTTAATGAAATTATAAAAGGTCAGTATGATTTTGATGTCAAAGGTCATTATTCCAGACCAGATATTTTTAAATTAAGTATCAACGAAAAAGAAAATAAACCAGCAGAATATGAAAGCTAAAATTTTTATATTATAACTTTGGTGAGCCCTGTAGGGATCGAACCTACGACAAGCTGATTAAAAGTCAGCTGCTCTACCAACTGAGCTAAGGGCCCCCAAAAGTTATATAGGAAATACATAATCATTGAGATAA
>JAYGEJ010000045.1:0-8029 GCA_046582425.1 Alphaproteobacteria bacterium | reverse complement strand
AATTGTTGAGAAACTAATAACACTTGGAAAAAAAGGAAGTTTGCATGCAAGAAGAAATGCTATATCTAGATTAGCACCTGATGCCCATGTAGAAAAATTATTTGGAGAAATGGCTAAGAGATATGAAAATAGAAATGGCGGCTATACTCGAATAATAAAAGATGGTAATAGATATGGGGATAGCGCTCCTATGGCTTATATAGAATTAGTTGATAGAGATGTTTCTGCAAAAGGGCAAGATAGTGGACCTGTTCAAGAAACTACTGAAGAGACTGATCAACAAGAAAAATAACAAGCATATAAAAAATTAATATTATTTATTTTTAGTTACTACAGTTTTAATACTTATTTCTATAAGTTATAAATGTAATTATATAAAGGCTAAAATATGCAAATAATTTTTTCAATAGCATGTGGAGGAGCAATAGGAGCCGTTTCTAGGTACATGCTCTCTTCATATATACAAAATATAACTGGTAATTCATTTCCTTATGGAATGCTAATATGTAATATTATTGGTTCCATGATTCTAGGAATATTATATGATAACCTAGTAAAGGTCTCTTTATTTAGTGACAACATTAAATTATTTATACAAGTAGGTATATTGGGATCCTTTACTACTTTCTCAGCGTTTTCTCTTGAATCGTTTCTAATGTTTGAAAAAGGTGATTATCATTCGGCTATTATTTTTATTTTAATGTCCGTCATTTTATCAATTTTAGGCTTAGTATCAGGTATTTATTTCTTTAGAGTCTTTTTTTAATTATGAAAAGAAATATTAAGTCTATATTAGTAAATGAAGAGGACTCTGGGCAGCGTCTTGATAAATTTATAGCAACTAATTCTGAAAAATTGTCATTTATAGCAATACAAAAATTATTACGTACAGGTAAAATTAGAATTAATAAAAAAAAATCTATAGGTTCTCTTAGGATAGAAGTTGGTGATGAAATTGTTATTCCCTTAGATGTGCAAAAAAGTAATAATTCTAAATTCTTTACCTTTAAAGAACTAAATACAGATTTTAGAAACTTTATAAATAATAGTATTTTATACAAAGATAATGATTTTATAGCTGTAAATAAACCTGCTGGTTTTGCAGTACAAGGAGGCTCAAGGGTAGTTAATCATATTGACGGAGTATTAGATTATTTTAGATTTGATGCACCCTATAGACCTCAGTTACTACATAGATTAGATAAATCTACAAGTGGCATATTATTATTATCTAGAAGGCCAAAGGCAACCAGACGTCTAACTGAAGCATTTAGGAATAGAGATATTAAAAAAAATTACTGGGCATTATTGTATGGCCACTTACCAAAAAAAAATGGTTCTGTTAATGCTCCACTAGGAAGAATAAGTACTAAAAAATATGAAAAAACAACTTTTGATTTAAATGGAAAAGAGAGTAAAACTAATTATAATGTTCTTTGGAAAGGGGTTCATCAGTCTGTAAAAGTATCTTTAGTGGAATTTCAGCCAGAAACAGGAAGAAAGCATCAAATAAGAGCACATTGTAATTATGTAGGCTGTTCCATAATTGGTGATAAAAAATATTTAGTTAATTTTAATAATAAAAATATAGAAGGCTTGAGTGAAAATATGTTTTTGCATGCTAGAGAATTAGCAGTTCCAGATAAAGATGGATTAACTATAAGAATTAAGTCACCTATTCCAAATCATATGATAAATGCTTTTAAGCTTCTAAAATTACCTAAAAATATATTAGTTTCATAAATAAAAATGGTTTTAATAAAAAAAATAAACTTTAAGATTATTGATGGAGAAAATGGTAAATATTATATTAGAGCAAATAATAAATTATTAAAAACTCCTAATGGTAATTTATTAGAATTACCTAATTTTTCATTAGCAAAAATTCTATTGCAAGATTATAAATCTAAACTAAAGACTAAGGATACGCATATAATAAGTGCTATTAAAATAACTAATACTGCAATTGATAAAATAAAACCTCAAAATTCTTGCTATATAGATGAGATAACTAATAATTTAAATAATGATGTTCTATGTTATTTTTCTAGCGCACCAGAAGAATTAGTAAATTTACAAAATAAAGAATGGTTACCTCTAATTCATTATATGAAATCAACTTATGATATTGACTTGACATATACTTCAAATCTTTTTGCTATAAATCAAAAGACAGAAAGTTTATTCAAATTAAAGAATATATTAAAAGAAAAAAATATTTTCAGGTTGTCTGCTTTCTATACATTATCTCAAATAACAAAATCAATTATCATTCCTTTAGCTCTTGTAAATAATAAGATCAGTGCTAAAAAGGCATTTGAATATAGTAACTTAGAGGAATTATACCAAATTTCAAAATGGGGAAAAGATGAAGAGGCTTTTAATAGACTAAATACTATAAAAGTTGATATAAGAAATATAAAAAAATATTATGATTCTGTTTAATAATAATTTTAATTAAGGATTTTATTTTGAGGGATATAGTAAAAGAATTAAAACAAAAGAAAGAAAGAGCAAGAATATCGGGCGGCCTTAAACGACAAGAAGCTCAGCATGCGAAAGGAAAATTAACAGCTCGTGAAAGAATTGAAGTGTTAGCTGATAAAGATTCTTTTGTAGAATATGACATGTTTGTAGAGCATCGATCTACTGATTTTGGAATGGAAAAGAATAAAATTCCAGGTGATGGTGTTGTAACTGGTAATTGTAAAATTAACGGTCGGCCAGTATTAATTTATAGCCAAGATTTTACTGCCTATGGAGGTTCATTAAGTGAAGCACATGCGGAAAAAATATGTAAAATCCTTGATCAAGCAATTAAATTAGGAATACCAGTAGTTGGATTAAATGATTCTGGTGGAGCACGAATACAAGAAGGGGTGGCTTCGCTTGGTGGTTATGCTGAAGTTTTTCAGAGAAATGTATTGGCATCAGGTTATATTCCTCAAATATCAGTAATAATGGGGCCTTCTGCTGGTGGAGCAGTTTATTCTCCTGCGATTACCGATTTTATATTCATGGTACGTGATTCATCATATATGTTTGTAACAGGACCAGATGTAGTGAAAACTGTAACTCATGAAACAGTAACAGCTGAAGAACTTGGAGGAGCAGCCACTCATACAAAAAAATCTGGAGTTGCTGATTTGGCCTTTGATGATGATATAACAGTACTAGAACAAACTAGAAGATTATTAAATTTTTTACCTCTTTCAAATAAAGAAAAACCCCCATTTAGAATAACAAAGGATCCTAGTAATAGAAAATCAGTTAATTTGGATACTTTGATTCCCGATAATGCCAACAGCCCTTATGATATGAAAGAATTAATAACTACAATCATTGATGAATATGACTTTTTTGAATTACAGCCAGATTATGCACAAAATATAATAATTGGTTTTGCTACTATAGCAGGTTACAGTGTCGGAATTGTTGCAAATCAGCCTATGGTTCTTGCAGGCTGTTTGGATATTGACTCATCTAGAAAAGCGGCTAGATTTGTACGTTTTTGTGATTGTTTTAATATACCTATAATTACTGTTGTAGATGTTCCAGGTTTTCTTCCGGGAACAGCTCAAGAATATAATGGTATTATAAAACATGGAGCTAAGCTTTTATATGCTTTTGCAGAGGCAACTGTTCCAAAGATAACATTAATTACACGTAAAGCTTATGGTGGCGCCTATGATGTAATGGCGTCAAAACATTTAAGAGGTGATATTAATTATGCTTGGCCTTCAGCAGAAATAGCAGTTATGGGAGCAAAAGGGGCTGTAGAAATTATTTTTAGAGGGTCAACTGATAAAGAAATAGAAAAACAAACACAAGAATATCAAGATAAGTTTGCTAATCCTTTCGTAGCGGCATCAAGAGGATATCTAGATGATATAATTACTCCTCATAAGACTAGAGAAAAAATATCTTTAGCATTAGAACTTTTAAAATCTAAAAAGTTAACTAATCCTAAAAAAAAACATGGAAATATACCATTATAAATAAAGAGATTAAATATGTTTAAAAAAATACTTATAGCTAATAGAGGTGAAATAGCCTGTAGAATTGCTAAGACTTGTAGGAAGATGGGAATAGGTACTATAGGAATTTATTCTGATGCAGATAGTAATTCTCTTCATTTGGATTATATGGATGAAACAGTAAATGTTGGTCCAGCTAACTCTGCAGATAGTTATCTTAATATCAAAAATATTATTAAAGCAGCTAAAGATAATAAAGCTGATGCAGTTCATCCAGGATATGGCTTCTTATCAGAAAATGCTGAATTTTCAAAAGCGTTAAAGAGAGAAAAGATTACTTTTATAGGTCCTTCTATTGAAGCTATTAAATCTATGGGAGATAAAATTACTTCAAAAAGAATAGCTAAGAAAGCAGGTGTAAACATAATACCTGGAGTTGATGGAGTTATCAAGAATGTTGATCTTGCAATAAAAGCAGCTAAGGAAATTGGTTACCCTGTAATGATTAAAGCCTCTGCAGGTGGCGGAGGAAAAGGAATGCGTATAGCAAACAATAATGAAGAACTTAAATCAGGGTTTCAAAGTGCTAAAAATGAAGCTCAAAAGTCTTTTGGAGATGATAGAATATTTATAGAAAAATTTATTATTGGTCCTCGTCATATTGAAATACAAATTTTGGCAGATGAATTTGGAAATATGGTTTATTTAGGTGAGAGAGAATGTTCAGTACAAAGAAGACATCAAAAAGTAATAGAAGAATCGCCTAGTTCATTAGTCGATGAAACGATGAGAAAAGAAATGGGAGAACAGGCACTTCTTCTTGCAAAAGCAGTAAATTATTCAAGTGCTGGAACTGTAGAATTTGTAGCATCAAATGATAAATCATTTTACTTTCTAGAAATGAATACACGTTTGCAGGTTGAACACCCAGTAACTGAATTAGTAACTGGTATAGACTTAGTAGAAGAGATGATAAAGATTAGTGCTAAAAAACCTCTAGGTTTGGTTCAATCAGACATAAAAATGAATGGATGGTCCGTTGAAGCGAGAATATATGCAGAGGACCCTATTCGTAACTTTGTACCATCAATAGGAAGGTTAAAAAATTTTATATCACCAGATATAAAAGACTCTTCAATTAGATTAGATTCAGGTGTTCAAGAAGGCGGCGAAATTTCAATGTATTATGATCCAATGATAGCTAAATTAATATCTTATGGAAAAGATAGAGAAGACGCTTGTTTAAAACTATCTTCAGCATTAGACTCTTTCTTTATAAATGGCCTTGAAACTAATATTGCTTTTGTAAATAGTGTATTAAATAATAAAAAATTTCTTTCTGGTAATATTACTACTGCTTTTTTAGATGAAGAATACCCTAAGGGCTATACAGGTTTATTAAAATCAAAACCAAAATTATTTCTGCTTTCTTTAGTTGCATTAGCAATGGAAGCAATTAAGCAATATAGAAGTCAAAATTTGTTAGAAGAAAACTGTGCAGTGATAATAAATAAGCTAGATTTTAATATAAATTATAAAATGGTTTATAACCAAACTAAAAATATTTATGAGTTTTCTGTAATATTTAAAGAGCAGGCTTATGACTTTAGTGTTAAATGGAATATCGGGCAGTCTCTTTTAAGTATAAAAATGGATGAGCTTACTTCTGTTATGCAAGTAGCTTATGATATTTCGAAATTCAGAATAAAACATGCTGGATTTGATATAGAAGCAAAAGTAAAAAAAATTAATATATATAAATTATCAAAATTAATACCAAAGAAGACAAAAAATAATTTATCTAAATTACTTTTGTCACCTATGCCTGGACAAGTGGTTAAAGTATGTGTTCAAGAAAATCAAAAAGTAAATACTGGTGATGATTTAATTATTTTAGATGCAATGAAAATGGAAAATATATTAAAGGCAGATAAAGATGCAGTAGTTAAAAAAATTAATATAAAAGAAAATGATACTGTATCCGTAGATCAAGAATTAATAATATTCTCTTAATTTAAAAATAATTTTTAGCAGTTTTTTTTATTATTTTATCAAATTCTCTAGAACTGATATTTATACCTAATTCTTCTAGAGAAGTAATAGGAAATTCTTTTAATCCACAAGCAACAATATTTTTGTAATACCTTAAATCTGGATTGATATTAATTGATATTCCATGATATGTTACCCAGCGACTAATTCTAATCCCTAATGCTCCTATTTTTGCCTCTCCTTTTGGAGTATTTACCCATATACCTATTCTTTTTTTACAGGTGTATGAGTCCAATCCAATTATTTTTAATGAGTCTATCATCCAGTTCTCTAAACATTTGACATACCTTTTAATATCTTTATGTCTTTCGTTTAAATTTAACATTACGTATATTATTCTTTGTCCAGGGCCATGATATGTAATTTGCCCCCCTCTTCCAGTTTCGACTATTGGGATTTCAGGAATATTTAAAATATCACTTTTCTTATAACTGGTCCCGCAGGTGTAGATAGAAGGATGCTCTAATAGCCATATAAGTTCAGAAGAACTTTTATTATAAATATTTTTTACTGTTTGTTCCATAATTTCAATAGCAGAATTATAAGGTACAGTTCTTCCTTCATCTTTCCAATTCAATAGCAATTTATTTTCAGATTTAATATTTATTTTACTCATTTAATACCCTAGTAATATTTAATTTATAGAGTTAGAATAAATTATAATACTAAAAATTCAAGTACATTGGAATTTTGAAACAGTGGAAAAAACATCTAAAAATATTATAGAAAATATTAATAACAATCAGACTTCTCTAGGTTTTGGGATTTCTTCTACATTTATCGATGAAATACGTAATGCAATTAGAGTGGACGATAAACAATATCTAGAAGATAAAATATTAATTTTACATCAGGCCGATATTGCTGATATTTTTGAAATTTTATCAAAAGAGGATAGAAAAATATTATTTTCTTACTTGCAAGATAAATTACCTGCTGAAACTCTAGCCTCTTTAGATGAACAAGTATTAAAAGATATAATTGATAATTATAAACCAAGTATCTTAGGAGAATTAATAGGTCAATTAGATACAGATGATGCAGCTTATATTCTTGAAAACCTAGATATTGATAAACGTGATGCTTTATTAGAGCAGATACCTATAGACGCAAGAAGTTTAATTATCCAAGCTTTAGAATTTCCAGAAATGTCAGCAGGAAGATTAATGCAAAGAGATTATGTAGCCGTTCCTCGTTATTGGAATGTAGGGCAAATAATTGATTTTTTGAGAGGCTCTTTAAAAGTACCTGATCAATTTTATTCTATTTTTATTGTTGACCCTAGACATACTCCTGTTGGAACTATTCCTCTTCATAAGTTAATGAGAAGTGAAAGAAAAGTTATTTTAGCAGATATAATGACGAAAGACCCTGTTATTGTTCCTGTGGCGATGGACCAAGAGGATATGGCTTTTTTATTTGAGCAATATGATCTTACTTCAGCTCCCGTAGTTAATTCTCAAAATAGATTAATTGGAATGGTAACAGTAGATGATGTTGTAGAAGTGATTCAGGAGGAAGCTGAGGAAGATATGCTAAAATTAGCAGGTATATCTGGAGATACTGATTTATATTTAGCAGCTTGGCAGACTGCTAGAAGTCGGTTTTCTTGGCTATTTATAAATTTATTCACAGCAATTTTAGCTTCGATTGCTATAGGTATTTTTGAAGGAACAATTAAACAAATTGTTGCATTAGCTATTTTAATGCCCATTGTGGCATCTATGGGAGGTAATGCAGGAACACAAACCTTAACGGTGGCAGTAAGAGCTCTTGCTACAAGAGAATTAAATCAATCCAATGCATTACGCGTATTTGGAAAAGAAATATTAGTTGGAATTATCAATGGTTTAATTTTCGCAGTAATTGTAGGTTTAGTGGCAGCACTTTGGTTTGGAGAACATGGTTTAGGTATAGTTATTGCATTAGCAATGCTATTTAATCTATTCGTTGCAGGTTTTTTTGGTGCAGCTATTCCTCTATTATTACAAAGATGGAAA
>JAYGEJ010000100.1:0-5991 GCA_046582425.1 Alphaproteobacteria bacterium | reverse complement strand
TGATATTACAGCATCACTAGAGAAAATTTACTTAGACATAAACAATTAAATAATTTAATTATGACTATAAAACAAAAAGAAAGATAAAAAAATGAATGATAATACAAATTTTAAAATAGAAGACCTCAAAAATAGCATAGAAAATATATGGGAAAATAAAGAAAATATTTCTTCTTCAACTCAGGGAAAAGATAGAGATGCAATTGAGAAATGTTTAGACCTACTAGACTCTGGTGAGGCTAGGGTTAGTGAAAAAATAAATAATAATTGGGTAGTTAATGAATGGCTTAAAAAAGCAGTGCTATTATCTTTTAGGCTATGGCCTATGGATCTAATTGCAGGTGGACCAGGTAATAGTAATTGGTGGGACAAAGTTCCGTCTAAATTTTCTAAATGGAATGCTAAAGATTTTCAAGATAACAATTTTAGAACTGTTCCAGGTTCTATAGTTAGGTATAGTGCTTATATATCTCCTGAAGCTATATTAATGCCTTCATTTGTTAATTTAGGTGCCAGGGTAGGATCTGGAACGATGATAGATACTTGGGTAACAGTAGGATCTTGCGCGCAAGTAGGAAAAAATTGCCATATATCAGGAGGAGTTGGTTTGGGCGGGGTATTAGAACCTCTTCAAGCTACTCCAGTTATTATAGAAGATAATTGTTTTATAGGTGCTAGATCAGAAATAGCAGAAGGAGTTATAGTTGAAGAAGGTGCAGTAATATCAATGGGAGTCTATATAGGCGCTTCAACAAAAATCATTGATCGTCAATCAGGAGAAATATTTTATGGCAAAGTACCTGCTTACTCTGTAGTTGTTCCAGGATCAATGGAAACTAGTTCGGAACATAATAATGGAAAATTATCACTATATTGTGCAGTAATTGTTAAAAGAGTTGATGAAAAAACTCGTTCAAAAACCTCTATTAATGAGCTACTAAGAGATTAAGAAAATTCACTATTCTTGATAGGCCTGCTTAGTAACAAGTCGGCCTCATGAATAGGATTAGCTGCATTAAATAATATATCATAAACAGAATTTAAGATAGGAGTATCTATTTCTAATTCTTTAATTAAGTTATAAATGGCTTTTGTAGTATAGTAACCCTCAGCTATAGTTTTTCTATCTATAATAATTTCTTCAATTTTTGCTCCTTCTCCTATAGCAATTCCCAAGGAAAAGTTTCTTGAAAGCTTGCTTGTACAAGTTAAAAGAATATCTCCTACTCCTGATAGACCAAAAATAGATTCTTTTTTTCCACCTAACGCTATGCTTATTCTCACCATTTCAGAAATAGCTCTAGTTAATAAAGCTGCTATTGCATTCTCACCATAATTTAAACCTGAAACTATTCCCGAGCTAATAGCATAAATATTTTTAATAGCCCCACCTAATTGAACTCCAATTATATCATCACTAGGATATAGTCTGAAATTTTTGGATGATATATAATTACTAACCTTTATAGAGTTTTTAATATTATTTGAAGAAATAACTAATGCAGCAGGCTTGTTATTTGCTACTTCATGAGCAAAAGAGGGTCCCGAAAGAATATAATAATTAATATTTGGCAATATATCGTTAATTATCTCACTTAATAACTTTCCACTAGAAATTTCTATTCCTTTTGAACAAATAACTATTTCACAGTTTTCATCTATATATTTTTTATGGACACTAATAATCTCTCTAAAATTCTGTGCAGGGGTAACATAAAATATAAAAGGAGCAACTGCTTTAGATAAATTCTCAGTAGCATAAACATTTTTTTCTAAAACTATATCTTTTAAAAATAATGAATTTTTATTTTTTGAATTAATCTCATCTACAACCTCTTTTTCTTGTGCCCAAATCACAACATTGCTATTTTCTAATCTAGCTAGTAAATTGGCAATAGCGCTACCCCAAGCACCACCTCCAATGACGGCAAATTTAAAATTCATAACAATTCTCTCCTAATGGCCAACGTGCCTTAACATCAAATGAATAGTCTGTTTTGTGCCCCAATAATCTATGTTCAATTCCTGCCCAAGCTATCATTGCACCATTATCAGTACATAATTCTGGAGGTGGAATAAATAATTTGAAATTATTATCAATTGCTATGTTTTTAAATGTTTCTCTAATCATATTATTTGAAGCTACACCTCCTGCTATAGCCATATTTTTTGCATGAGGGTGATAATCCGAAAAAATACCTATGGCTTTTTTAAGACGCTCTTCTATTATTTGACAAATTGTAAATTGAAAAGAAGCGGCTATATCAGCTTTATCTTTGCCGTTTAAAGGTGCAAGCTCTTCTGCTCTTTGTCTCACTGAAGTCTTTAATCCGGAAAAAGAAAAATCACAATTATTACGTCCTTTAAGAGGTCGGGGAAAATTAAACCTTTTAGTGTCTCCATTTTTTGCTAACTTTTCTATTTCTGGACCTCCCGGGTAACCTAAACCTAATAAACGACCAGTTTTGTCAAAAGCTTCACCCATTGCATCATCTATTGACTGACCTAATACAATATATTTTCCTGGCCCTTCTACGGAAAGAAACATTGAGTGACCTCCAGAAATTAATAGTAATAAATATGGAAATTCTAACTTATGTGAAAGTCTAGGTGTCAATGCGTGACCGTCTAAATGATTAATTGCTATAAAAGGTTTTTTTAAAGTAAAAGATATAGATTTAGCAGTAGTAAGACCTACCAATAGTCCTCCTAATAATCCAGGGCCAGCTGTAGCAGCAATAGCATCAATATCATTAATAGATATATCAGCTTTATCTATAGTATCCCTAATTACCTTATCACAATGATTAATATGACTTCTAGCTGCTAATTCTGGAACCACCCCTAAATATTTTTCATGAGTCTTAATCTGTGAATATATTGACTCAGATAATATCTTGTGGTCAGAAGTTACAATAGCTGAAGCAGTTTCGTCGCAACTAGTTTCAATTCCTAATACAATCATAATACTACTATATATTATTATATATGTTTTTAAATAGCTTAAAATGTTATAAAATTAATTCATGTTTAATGATAATATAATAAAAATTGGAACAAGAGGAAGTCCCCTTGCATTATGGCAAGCCTCTGAGATAGAAAAAATACTTAAAAAAGCAAAAATTATAAAAATTAAAACAACTGGTGATCAGATAACTAATCAGCCTCTCTCTTCTATTGGAGGTAAAGGCTTATTTACAAAAGAAATAGATAAGGAATTAATTAATAAAAATATAGATATAGGTGTTCATTCCTTAAAAGACGTGCCTACTATAATTCCAGCTGAATTTAGTTTATCTTGTATTTTAGCCAGAGGAGAAACAGAAGATATATTAATTTCCCAAAATAATGTTAAAGATATTAATTCTCTTCCCATTAAATGTACTATAGGTACCTCTAGTCCAAGAAGATCTGCTCAAATTAAAAGAATAAGGCCAGATATTAAAATTTTTCCTATAAGAGGTAATATAAACACTAGACTCGATAAAGTTAAAAATAAAGAAATTACAGCCACGATATTAGCCTTAGCAGGAATTAATAGGCTTAAAATTCAAACACCACACTCTGTTTTAGATTATAAAGAATGCATGCCTGCTGCTTCACAAGGAATAATAGGAATAACTTATTTAAAAACTAATACTAAAATAAAAGAAATAATAAATAAGTTTATAAATATAGAAACACAATATCAAGCTTTAGGTGAAAGAGCCGTATTAAGCGTTATAAATGGAGACTGCCATTCACCGGTGGCGGTAACATCAAATATATCCAAGAATAAAATTACTATTTCAGCCAGGGTTCTTTCTTTAGATGGCAATAAAATGATTGAAGAAAGTAAAACTGGCATAATGAAAGATGCTGAAAACTTAGGTAAAGATGTAGGAAAAAGTTTAATAAAAATGGGAGCTCTTAAAATACTTAAATTATGATAAATACTAATTCTAAACCCTATGTACTAATTCTCAGAGAGATTGAAAGAGCAAATTTATTAAAACAAATATTAATAGAAAATAATATAAATGTTCTTGTAGAACCATTATATAAAATTCAGCCTACTAAATTTAAATCCATAAATTTTTTAAATTATCAGTCTTTGTTGATAACCAGTGTAAATACTGTAAAAATACTTTCTCAAAAATTTAGTAAAGAAGAATTAAATAATATAAAAACATATTGTGTTGGTAAAGTAACAGAAAAATATGCTTTAGAAGCAGGATTTAATTGTATTAAGACTAACTCTTATTCTGGCGGAACACTTGCAAAAAATGTAATCAAAAAATCAACCTGTAGTAATAAAAAAATATTAATGATAGGTGCAACTGTTTTAGCATATGATCCTACTGAAATATTCAGAAGAGCTAACCTAGAAATTGAAAAAGTTAATATTTATAAAAAAGTGCCTTTTCGTAATTTAAGTGAAAAATGTCTAGATTTACTACATAAAGAAAAAATAAGTAATATTATTGTATATTCTCCTGAAACGGCCAAAATATTTTTAAAATTAGCTAAGGATTTAAATACAAAAAATATAATTATTACGTGTTTAGGAAATAAAACTGAAAAAATATTAACTGAAAATAAATGGAAAAAAATTCAGGTTTTAAAAAATACAGAATTAAAAAGCGTTGCCAACAAAATTATTAATAGTATCATATAGGTAAACTTATATGGGGTTTTGATGAAAAAAAAAATACTCGATAAAACTATATCAGATAATACTAAAATATCAGAACTTATAAAGTCCCTTGGCGGCGCAAAATATATACAAAATTATCTTTTATCTAAAAATATAAATATTACTATAGAGTCTATTTATAAATGGAAAAAAAATGGCATTCCTCATCGCTACAGGGCAGAAATAAAAGAATTATCCAATAATGCTAATATAGCTTTGTCAGGAGATTCTTTCTCAGGTAATGATAGTTTAGAGAATAAAAAAGCTGAATTTATTTCCAATACTGATAATAAGGAACATAAATTATTTATAAAAAAAAATAATTTATTATATTTACTAATTTTCATTACTGCATTTTTTATAATATATATTGTATATGAATATAATCATATTAATAGTCTTAAGATGAAAATATCAAGTATAGAAAAATCACTATCAGCTATTTCTAGTGTAAATTATGACAAAGAAATAAACTCTTTTAACAAAATAAATAAAACACAAAATAATTTAATTGATAAAAACTCCTTAAAAATTGATGAAATAGTTGAAATAAATAATGAAGTTAAAAAAATTATAAATAAAATAGAGAAAGACAATTCAAATACAGTAACAAAGCAAACTTATAATCAAAACCCTAATTATATTCTATTATACTTAATGGAGATAAAAAATAATATTAAATACTCAACTCCAAATTTAGACCAAATATCTTTTATTAGTAATTATCTAAATAGTATTGTCATACCTGAAGAAATTAAATTAGCTTTAAATAACCTTGATAGATTAAATAAACTAGAACTTAAAGGACATAATAAAATTATAGAGCGTATTGATACTAATTTTATTAAAATAAATGAGCCAATTAATCAAAACAACAAACCAGAAAAAAGTCTATTAAACAATATTAAAAAATTAATAAAAATTACAAAAACAGATAGTAAAAAATTTATCAATACAAAGGATTATTATTCGATACTTATTAATTCTATAAATAATCATAACTATGATAGTTCTCTTAATGAATTAAATTTAATAAATGATAATGGAGAGTTTGATGAGTCTATACAAGATATAAAGCATATAAAAAGTTTATATCAATCTGTTAACTTAATTATAAAATGGTTAATATTTAAAGGATAATAACATGCTTAAAATCCTATCCTTATTTATTATACTTTCTATTACAGGCTATATAACTATATGGATTAAAAAACATCCAGGCGAAATAGCTATTGAATGGCAAGGATGGCTAATAGAAACTTCTGTTCCAGTTATTATAAGTATAACTCTACTATTATTTTTAACTTTAGTAATTA
>JAYGEJ010000185.1:0-2357 GCA_046582425.1 Alphaproteobacteria bacterium | reverse complement strand
AAAACCTCCTGAAATTAAAAATTGGTTGTGGGATTTTGATGCTAGGCCTTTAACAGAGGAAGATAAAATTAAATTAGCAGATAAAACTTCTGTTGGAAGAACAGGCTTTTCGATAAAGCTCTACAAGACAGATGAATTTTTAAAGGCACACCCTTATGGAACTATTCCAGCTGCATTTAGTTCTGATGGTAAAATAGGTATTTTTGAATCTAATAGTATAATGCGATTAGTAGCACGACTAAAGAAGAATAATAACAACATATATGGGTCTAACCCCTATGAAACATCTAGAATAGATGGTTTTTTAGATGCCTCACTTATATTTGCAAGATCATCCCAAAAATACCTTCTTTCTATTAATAATAATTCTGCAACACTTAAAATTAGAGATGAAGCAAAAGAAGCATATATGAATTATATGATAGGTATAGAAAATGCACTTAAAGAAAATAAAAAATATGGATTTATTACTTCTCAAAATATTACTTTAGCTGATATATGTTTTTTCTGTGAGTTATCATTATTCTACAGAGAAATTATGCCTTATGAAAAATCTGATAAAATAACCTCAATCATAAAAGAAATAGATCCTTCTGAGTTTAAATTATCATTAAAACATTTTCAGAAACTTAGAAAACATCCTTTGTTTAAAATAGATGCTAAAAAATATTTAGATAGTATAGATAAAAAATCAACTTAGATCATGACCTGCTGAAGCTACCAGACCTCCATCACAGGTTATAACTTCACCAATTGTATATGCTCCAGCTCGTGATGACAAAAATATTGCGAGTCCTGCTATATCTTCAGGAGTTCCTATTCTGCCTCGAGGATTCTTTAATTCTAATTCCTTATAATCAAATTCAACGGCCGAACCAAGCATTTTGCTAGGAAATGGTCCAGGTGCTATTGCATTAACGTTAATATGCTTACTTACTAATTCTGAAGCCAATACTCTTGTCATATGATGAACTGCAGATTTTGCGGCACTATAAGAAAAGTTTTTAAATTCAGGTTTATTTATTCCATCTATTGAGCCTATATTTATAATACGAGAAGGATCTTTAGTTGAAGAAGATTTTGTTAAAAGAGGTAATAATTCTTTTGTAAGGAAAAACATCGATTTTACACAAAGATCCATTACTTTATCCCAACCAATCTCGGGGAAATCTTCTATTGGTGCGGCCCAAGCAGCTCCTGCATTATTTACTAAAATATCTAAATGATCCTCATTATCTTTTATTATTTTAAATAATTCTTTAACTCCATCTAAACTAGAAATATCAGACTCAATTCCAATACATTCAGAATCATATTTTTCTGAAATTCTTTCTGCAGTCTCAAGAACTGTATTTTTAGATCTTGCTGTAACGTAAACCTTTGCACCATTTGCACAAAAGCCTGAAGCTATCATTTCTCCTATTCCTCTTGAACCACCAGTTACAAGAGCAATTTTTCCTTTTATTGAAAATAAATCATTTATAAGCATAACTCTTCCAAAATAAATTAAAAAAAATATTGAACTTTGATAAAGCCAATGTACTATGAGTCTCTACGTAATTCAATCATGGGTGAGGAATTTCAATATGCTAATCAAATTTATAAAATTGTTTTTACTTTTTTCTACTTTATTATCCTATTCTATTGCATCAAAGGCAGATGACAAAATTAAAATAGCAATTATCGAGCCAATGTCAGGCCCTCTTGCTTCTGTTGGTCTAGACCTAATTGAAGGATTAGAGTTTTTTGCTGAAAGAATAAATAATGCTGGAGGAGTATTAGGCGGAAAACATATTGAAATAGTTCCTTATGATAACGCGATGGTTGCTGAAAAAACTATACAGCAATTGAGAAAAGTCATTGATGAAGATATAAGATATGTAACACAGGGTGTGGGTTCAAACCATGCACTTAATATTATTAAAACACTGGGAAAACATAATAAAAGAAACCCTGGAAAAGAAATTATGTTTCTTAATCACTCAGCAGTAACGACTTCTTTTACAAATGAATTATGTAATTTTTATCATTTTAGGTTTGATGCTAACGTAGATATGAAAGTTGCAGCTTTAGTATCTCAAATGACAAAAGACCCGAGCATAAAAAAAGTATACCTTTTGAATCAGAATTATGCTTATGGACAATCCTTTCAAGCTGCTGCTAGAAGGTTACTTGCTGAAAGAGCACCACAAATAGAAATAGTGGGTGATGAACTTATTGTTCCATTTGGTAAAATTTTAGATTTTAATCCTTATGTTTCTAAAATTACTTCTAGCGGTGCGGATACTATATTGACTGGAAATTGGGGGCCAGATGCTGCTCGTTTGATAAAAGCTACAACAAATTCGCAGTTAAAA
>JAYGEJ010000108.1:0-2168 GCA_046582425.1 Alphaproteobacteria bacterium | reverse complement strand
CTTGGCGTAACTGCTAAATAAGCATAAGGACTTTTAAAATCTATGTAAATATCGATAGTATTTTCCTTAATATTCAAATCCCCTTATCTAAGTTTTTAAGTTTCTTTTTAGTTTTATTGGCTAAGTCTATATCATTGATATCTAATGCCAACTTAATTAATTCTTCATAACTTTCTATAAGTTGGCTTTTATCCTTACCTAGTGTGTTATAAAAGATTTTAGTAGAAGTTTTAAGCAGCCCTAAGGCGTCACTTATATTTTTGTTTTTTATCTCTATTAATGCTTTTGTATGCAATGCACTTGCTTTAAATATTGCACCTTTTCTATTTTTTTCATTCATAGCATGTGGATTAGATTTAGTTATAGATCTAGACATAACTAATAAAGCTTCATTATGATAATTAATAGCTGCTTCATATTGGAGTAATTTCCTATTTGTTAAGGCAATATAATTTAATGATTCTGCGATATCTGTATGATCTTGATTAAGAGTTTTTTTTCTTATATCGAGTACTTCAATAAAAGATTTTTCGGCATCCTCGTATAAAAGTAATTCATATTGTATAATACCTAAATTTTCTATTAATGTAGCTGTATAATAATGTTCATTGCCAAAATCTATTTTTGAAAATTCAATAGCATTCAACGCTGAGTTTACAGCCTCATGTAATTTACCTTCTTTATATAATAATTTTGTATTTTTTAATGATTCTCTTAGTTCTGTAGATTGGCTAAATACTGAATTAATATTTAGAAATATAAAAAGTAATAATATTAATGAAGTCTTAAATGAATACATAAGCATATCCTATCATTTATAAATATAAATTAAATTTATTTCACAATTTCTTTCTTAAAATAATGGTAATATGAATAATCATCATTTATATCAACTCTTATTACTTCTATAAGTTCCCAGCCTTCTCTTCCCATATCTAAAAGAGGAAAGTGTGACAAAAGTTCTTCAGGCATATCCTCCAATCTAACTTTTAGTATTTTGTATTTAAATGTTTTCATGAAATATAAATTATTTTGAACCAGATCTTAATTGAACAAATTTATTATTAATACTTTCTTTATTCAAATTGCCTTCTTCGTCCAATTTGAATCTAAATATTGTTAACTCTTTTCCTATTTCGTCAAGTAAAACTGTTGATTCTAAGAGTTGTTGTCTAATCTTTGTATTAGGGTTTACTACAGTTACTACTACTTTAGCTTCAAAAGGATCAAATGCTGAAAGATCTTCTCTATAAAGGTGAAGGTTGACAATATGTTCACCAGGATTAATACCTCTGCTATAAGCAACTTCATAATTAATTGGAGTAGGGTCTTTATATACTCCTAGATCATCTCTTAATAAATTAAAAAATATTCCACCTCTATTAGAATATCCTACGGGTATATCATCAGGAGCTTTTACCCATAAATCCAAATCTACATCTCTGTCTTCTGGCCAAAATACTTCAATAATTACATTACCAGGTGGATCCGATTTGGTTGACTCAGTTTCAGCCGGTGGATTTATAAATGGCAATAATAATACAACAAGTGAAACGAATCCTGCTAATGCTAGCATTATCGTATCTCTAAATACTGTGCCGGAGTTATCGTCTCCTTCTCCATATAAATCTTCTGACATTAACTTTCCATTATAAATAATGTTTATATAGTTTAATAAGAAATATGTTATACTTTTACGAATTATAATTAAAGAACAAACAGTATATTAGTTTTAAATAATTAGAAATAGTTTTTTCAAATGAATGTTAAAGATAAAACAAATATTTTATATAATAATTGTAAGAATCTTATGCCATATGAATTGGATAGTACTATAGATATTAAAAATGTTGATGAAGCGTATTCAATTCAAGATTCATTTATTAATTTAAAGATAGAAGAAGGTTATGGAGAAGTTGGTGGTTGGAAAGTTGCATTAACTAATCCTGAAATGCAAAAACTAGTGGGTGTTGATTATCCTGTAGAAGGAGCTATATTAAGATCCTTAATTTATAAAAATGATGTTGCTCTTAGATTAGATGATTATTGTCACTTAGGAGCAGAAGCTGAAATCGCAATAAAAATTTATAAAGATGTTCCATCAAAAATAAATGGTTTTAATAATAAAGAAGAAATAATTCCATATTTAAAAGAGGTGATGGTTGCTC
>JAYGEJ010000086.1:0-3131 GCA_046582425.1 Alphaproteobacteria bacterium | reverse complement strand
AAGTTTATATTTCATATTTTTATTATTTATAAATTAAATGAAGAAAATATATTTCTATTATGAAGATTATATGAAGTCAGAAATTTATTTAAGATATCTAAATAATAAAATATTTCCATAAACAGACTATGAACCCTATATTCTTATATATGATAGGATTGTTGCGCTATATATATTTTTCTTTTGTATGCTATTTTTTTTACTTACTTACTTATAGTAGTACTACATTAGCAGAAAAAATAGATTTATTAGAAAGTAAAGATATAACTGTAATTGCTTTTGGTTCTTGCAATGATCAATCCTTATCACAAAATTTTTGGAAAAACATACAAGCTTATAAACCTGATGTTTTTCTTCAAATTGGAGATAATGTTTATGCTAAAAATAAAAGTTTAATAAGCTTAATTGAAGCTTATAAAGATCTCAAAAATAATAGTTATTATAAGAATTTTTCCTCAAATACTGAAATTATGGGAATATGGGATGATCATGATTATGGAAGGAATGATGGAGGAAAAAACTACAAAGATAAATATGAGTCTAAAAATATTTTTTTAGATTTTTTTGAAGTAAACAAAAAAGATGAACGCTATTTTCGTGAGGGCCTATATAAAGAATATATTTTGAATTATAAAGATAAATATATACAAATAATTATCCTAGATACACGTTTTTTTAAATCTGATTTTAAAATTACAAATAAAATAAATGCTAAAGGTAAAGAAAGGTATATTCCTGATTTTACTGAAAATAAAACTATACTCGGAGATAAACAATGGGAATGGTTTGAAGAACAATTGAAGAAAAAAGTTGATTTAAGAATTATTGTATCTTCTTTTCAAGTTTTACCAAAAGATCATGGTTGGGAAAAATGGGGAAATTTTCCTTTAGAACAAAGAAGATTATATTCCTTAATTAATAATAATAACCATCCTTATACTATAATAGTTTCTGGAGATAGACATGTTGGTGCTTTATATAAGAAGGAGTTGAGTAAAAATATTAATATTTATGAATTAACATCTAGCTCTTTAAATAAACCTTTAAAATTTAAAGTTGAAGAAAATGACAGTATGCAGCTAGGAGGATTAGTTGTTTCAGAAAACTTTGGCTTAATATCAATTGATTGGCTTAAAAGTATAATATCTCTGGAATTAAAATCTCCTAATTCAACAGAAAAAAATTCTTTGTTAAGTGAAGATATATTATTTAATGATTAAATAATAAGGAATATAATAATGAAAATGATAAAGACTAAAAATAAAATTTCTGATTTTGAATTATTAATAACTAAATCTATATCTAGGAGAAACTTCTTAAAAAATGGAACATCTTTTGGGTTATCAAGTTTTATATTAGGTACGGCTTCTAAATCTGTTCTAGCTGACAATAAAAAAACTAGCTTTGACTTTAATCAAGTAAAATCTAATACATTAGATACGGTTACTTTACCAGATAACTACATGTGGCAAACAGTTATTAGGTGGGGAGATCCAATGTGGTCTGAAGGAGAAGAATTTAATAACTTTTCTAGAGGTAATGCTAATTCTCAAAAATTATCTTTTGGAGATAATAATGATGGAATGCACCTATTTAATCATAATGGGCATAATATATTAGTGGTTAATAATGAATATACTAATCAAAAAATTATTTATGGGAACAGAGATAGTAAAAGCGCAGAAAATATAGATGATATTAATAAAGGTAAAGCTGCACATGGTATAAGTATAGTAGAACTTTCATATAACAAAAAATGGGAGGTCGTAAAAGATTCTATTTTTAATAGAAGAATTACTGCGGATACTCCTATGGAACTATCCGGATATGCAAGAGGACATGAACTATTAAAAACATCTTTTGATGAAAATGGAACAAAATGTCTAGGTACATGGAATAACTGTGGTAATGGGAAGACTCCTTGGGGAACCTATCTTGCTTGTGAAGAAAATTTTAATGGATATTTTGCAAGTAATGATAAAAAAATAAAGTTATCTAATGAATTTATAAGATATGGAATAAGTGCAAATGATTGGGGATATAATTGGGCTAATTACGATGAGCGGTTTGATATTTCTCTTCATCCTAATGAACCTAATAGATTTGGATATATTGTTGAAATAGATCCTCTTAACCCTAATAGTATTCCAAAAAAATTGACTAGTTTAGGACGCTTTAAACATGAAAATGCAGAGCTTGTAATTAATAAAGATGGCAGAGTAGTTGTTTATATGGGTGATGATGAGAGAGGAGAGTTTTTATATAAATTTGTTTCAGAAAATGAATATAAAAAAGATGGAGATAATAGTAACTTATTAAATAATGGAAAATTATTTGTAGCTAAATTTCATGATCATAAGAGGGGAGAATGGATTGAACTAAACCCAAAAACAACTGGTTTTAAAACACAGGCAGAAATATGTATATATACAAGAATTGCAGCATCAAATGTGGGTGCAACAACAATGGACCGTCCTGAATGGGTGGCTTCAAACCCTAATAAGGCAGAAGTTTATTGTTCTTTAACAAATAATAGAAATAGAGGTATTAAACCTAATAAGGGTGGTGACCCTACACCTTTATTTGGTCCAAATATAAGAAAAAATAATATATATGGGCAGATTATTAAATGGAATCCAAATAATAATGACCATTGTTCTAATTTATTTGAATGGAGTTTATTTGCTATGGCTGGAAACCCGGAAATTCATAATAATAATTATGCTGGTACAGAAAATATAGATAAAGATAATATGTTCAACTCTCCAGATGGTCTAGGCTTTAATAAAGAAGGAGTATTACTAATACAAACAGATGGAGAATATTCCAATGAAGGAGAATATATTGGAATGGGTAATAATCAAATGTTATGTGGCAATCCTATAACAGGAGAAATAAAAAGGTTTTTAGTAGGGCCAAAAGAATGTGAAGTAACTGGTATTACATGGAGCAAAGATAACAAAACATTATTTGTAGGTTTGCAACACCCAGGAGAGAAGGGAAATAGTCATTTTCCTGGAGGGAAAAATTCAGTACCAAGATCATCTGTAATAGCAATTAGTAAAAAAGATGGTTCTAAAATAACATTCATATCTTGATATTATATTTTTAATAGTTATTTTTTATTATTT
>JAYGEJ010000079.1:0-19866 GCA_046582425.1 Alphaproteobacteria bacterium | reverse complement strand
ATATATTTACTTATTTTTTAATACAATAGTGAATAATCTTATAATTATTATATATTATAGTTAGGTAAGTGCATGATTAAATATGACCTTAAATGCGGAATGTCTCATTCTTTTGAGGGTTGGTTCTCAAGTTCAACAGATTATGAAGAACAAGTTCAAAAAGGTTTGCTAGCATGCCCTATATGTGGAGATTTAAGTATCGAAAGAGCTATAGTTGCTCCCGCTATTAAAAAGTCTTCATTAAAGAAGGATTTGAAAAAGACAAGTATTCCGTATTTAAATGAGTTAGAATTAAAGACTAAGATTAGAACACTAACTAAAGAAATAGAAAAAAATACAATAGATGTAGGAGAAAATTTTGCTGAGGAAGCAACTATGATTTATAATGGAAAAAAGAAAAGTAAGCCCATTAGAGGCACAGCTACAAAGAAACAAGAAAATAAACTTAAAAATGAAGGCATTCCTTATATAAAATTGCCACTAATTAAAGATAATTAATATATTGAAAGGCTAGAATAAATTTATGAGTAATAATTCTTCCAGAACTATCAAAGAATGGGTAGATTTAGCTAAAAATGAGTTAAAAGGTAAAGATAGTGATGCCCTTGTATGGAAAACTCCAGAAGGTATAGATATCCAACCATTATATACTGAAAATGATTTAGAAGGCCTTGCCCACCTAGGAGGATTGCCAGGCTTCGAGCCTTTTCTGAGGGGGCCAAAGGCTACTATGTATGCAGGAAGACCTTGGACAATAAGACAGTATGCAGGTTTTTCTACAGCAAAAGAATCAAATGAATTTTATAAACGTAATTTAGCTGCTGGACAAATGGGTTTATCAGTTGCATTCGATCTTGCAACACATAGAGGTTACGATAGTGATCATCCTAGAGTTTCTGGAGATGTAGGTATGTCTGGAGTTGCTATAGATTCAGTTGAAGATATGAAATTATTATTTGATCAAATTCCATTAAATAAAATGTCTGTATCTATGACTATGAATGGAGCAGTATTGCCTGTTTTAGCAAATTTTGTGGTAGCTGGAGAAGAGCAAGGAGTTAAAGCAGAAGAACTAAGAGGTACTATTCAAAATGACATTTTAAAAGAGTTTATGGTTAGAAATACATATATATATCCACCTGCCCATTCTATGAGAATAGTTTCGGATATAATTAGTTACACAGCAGAAAAGATGCCCTTATTTAATTCTATATCGATCAGTGGTTATCATATGCAAGAGGCCGGAGCTAATCAGGTACAGGAATTAGCATTTACAATAGCAGACGGCTTAGAATATGTTAGAGCCGCAATTAATAAAGGTTTAAAAGTTGATGATTTTGCACCAAGGTTATCATTCTTTTTTGCGATCGGAATGAATTTTTTTATGGAAATTGCAAAATTAAGGGCAGCCAGATGGCTTTGGGCTAGTTTGATGAAAAAATACTTTAACCCTAAAAATACAAAATCTTTAATGCTTAGAACGCATTGTCAGACCTCGGGAGTTTCCCTAACAGAACAAGATCCATATAATAATATCGTGAGAACAACGGTTGAAGCAATGGCAGCAGTATTAGGAGGAACTCAATCTCTTCATACTAACGCATTTGATGAAGCGGTAGCTTTGCCTACTGATTTCTCGGCTAGAATTGCAAGAAATACTCAATTAATTCTACAAGAAGAAACTGGTATTACTAAATCTGTTGATCCTCTTGCTGGCTCATATTATATTGAAGCTTTGACAGGTAGACTTATAGCATCTGCCGAGAAAATTATTAATGATATTGAAAAAATAGGAGGTATGACAAAAGCAGTAGAACAAGGTCTACCCAAGCAAATGATAGAAGAGTCTGCAGCAAAAAGACAAGCTGCAGTTGATTCTTCAGAATCAATTGTAGTTGGAGTAAATAAATATCAATCAAAATCAGACTCGAAGTTTGATGTTTTAAAGGTAAATAATGAGCAAGTAAAAGAAGAACAAATTAAAAATTTAAAATCTTTAAGAAATAAAAGAGATAATATTGCTGTAGATGAAGCTTTAGGAAAATTATCAAATGGAGCTAAAAATAATGAATCTAATTTATTAAATTTATCCATAGAAGCTTCAAGAAAAAGAGCAACTGTAGGAGAAATTTCTTATGCTTTAGAAAAAGTTTTTGGTCGTCATAAAGCAGAATATAAGGGTGTTTCGGGTATTTATGGAACGGAATTAAGTAGCAATGAAAATTTTATCTATGTTAAGCAAGCAATAAATGATTTCATAAGTAAAAAAAGTAGAAAGCCTAAGATACTAATAGTTAAACTAGGACAAGATGGACATGATAGAGGAGCAAATGTGGTAGCAAGTGCTTATGAGGACCTTGGTTTTAATGTAAAAGTTGGGCCTCTATTTCAAACACCTAAAGAATCATCAGAAGTAGTGGAATCATTTAAGCCAGATGTTGTAGGAGCATCAAGTTTAGCTGGCGGACATCTCACTTTAATACCTAGCATGATTAAAGAAATTAGAAATAATGGAAATAAAAATGTAGTAATTATTGCTGGGGGCGTTATACCTCAAGAAGATTACTTAGAATTAGAAAAAGCAGGTGTAGATGCTATATTTGGTCCTGGTACAAATATAACTGATGCTGCAAGAAGGGTTTTAGGTTTAATAGAACAAAGACCTAATATGAAATAGAATATATTTAAAAAGATTTCTTGACTGATACCTTTTTCAGTTTTATTTAAACATTAATATTATTTAAAGGATTAAGTTATGTCTAGAGTATGTGAATTAACTGGAAAGAGAGTGATGTCTGGCAATAATGTTAGTCATGCTAAAAATAGAACGAGAAGAAGGTTTCTTCCTAATCTACAAAATATTTCTCTTTTTAGTGAAGTATTAAAAAAGCCTGTAAAATTTAAAGTATGTTCAGGTGCAATTAGAACAGTTGAAAAAAAAGGCGGCATTGATAAATTTCTTTCGTCTGCATTTGAAAAAGACTTATCTGATAACGCAATTTACTATAAAAAACTTATAAAAAATAAAGAGACCGTTAAAAATTAATTTTTTTTTTATTCGTCTTTTTATTTTTATCAAACAAAATAGCAAGTTGATTCGTAATAGCGCTTCCTAGTTGGTCAACTTCAATTATTGTTAATGCTTGTTTATAATACCTAGTAACATCATGACCAATTCCTATCGCTAGAAGCTCTATATTTGAATTAGATTCTGTTTTCTTTATGATTTGTCTTAGGTGTTTATCTAAGTAGCTTCCGGAATTAGTACTTAATGTTGAATCATCAACTGGCGCCCCATCTGATATAACCATTAATATTTTTCTTTTTTCTATTCTTTTATTTAATCTCTCAGTAGCCCATGCAATTGCTTCTCCGTCAATATTTTCTTTTAGTATTCCTTCTCTTAACATTAGACCTAAATTAGTTTTAGATCTTCTCCATGGAATAGAAGCACTTTTATATATTATATGTCTTATCTCATTTAATCTTCCAGGATTAGAAGGTCTCCCATTTTTAATCCACTCATCTCGGGCTTTCCCTCCTTTCCAAGAACGTGTAGTAAAACCTAAAATTTCTACTTTGACCCCACATCTCTCTAGAGTTCTTGTCAATATATCTGCGCTTAAGGCTGCAACTGTAATAGGTCTTCCTCTCATAGAGCCAGAATTGTCTATTAGTAATGTTACAATAGTGTCTTTAAACTCTGATTCTATTTCCTCTTTATATGATAGTGATTGAAGAGGGTTTATAATTATTCTAGTTAGTCTTGAAGCATCTAATACTCCTTCTTCTAAATTAAATTCCCACCACCTATTTTGTTGTGCCATTAGTTTTCTTTGAAGTCTGTTAGCTAATTGAGAAATTATATTATCCATATTATCAATTTGATTTTCTAGATTACCTCTCAATCTCATTAGTTCATCATGATCACATAAATCTTGAGCATAAATAGTTTCATCAAATTTTTTTGTATATGCATTATAATTGAAAGTATCTTTATCTTCCTCTGGAGGAACATAAAAAGGGTTAGCATCTTTACTGTTTTCCGAATCTGAATTTTCATCTTCAATAATATCTGTGTCTGTATCTTCTTGTTCTGATGATAAATTTTCTTCTGAATCTGTATCTTCTTCATTTAAATTTTGATTTTCTTCTTCTTGGTCCTGGTTTTGATCTTCATCTTGATCGCTAGTATCGTCTTGATTATCATCTTGATTGTCGTCTTCAAGGTCTGCTTCAGCTTGAATAGATTGAAGTTGTTCTGCCAATTTAATTGAAATATTTGAAAAATCTTTTTGTTTTAGAATGTTTAAACTTAATTTTTCTATATTTTGATCAATAGTTGTTTCTAAATCTTTTCTCCATGTATCAGTTATTTCTGATAAGTTTTTTGATAATTTTTTATTAGTCAATTTTTCTTGTATTATTAATTTTGCAGCATCTTCAATAGCTACTTCTTTTTTATTTATTAAATTGTTTACTTGATTATTTTTATATTTACTTTCCATATTTTTTTCTAAATTATTTTTTATTCCAGTATATTCATTTATTCCTATCGCCTCATAGCGAGCATCTTCTATAGAATCAAAAATATTTTTTGCTATTTTAGATTTTGGTTTCAAAGAGTCGTGTATATTTTTATTATGATATTTAAATTTAAGAGCTATACTATCAGCTATACCTCTAATCTCATTTTTTTCTATGTCTTCTAATTTAATACTAGGTAATGGAAGAGTAACAGATTCTTCTTCTACTTCTTTTTCTGGACCGAAATTTACATTAATATCTTTTTTTTTAGAAATCGCCCTTAAAGTTGAAGAAATAGATTTCTTAAAATCATCAATTTTAATCTTTTTATCAGACATTATTAGAGTCTATTATTTGTTTCTCTATAATTGCTGATAACCATTCTTCTGGGAGTGTATCTCCAAAACATCTCTGATAATATTCACTCAAAGTACCTCTTTCAGTTTCATCACATTTATTTAAAAATGATACTTTAAATGCATATGAAATATCTTTAAAAATTATACTATTTTCTGCCCAAGATATAACTGTTCTAGGAGACATAACAGTTGATAAATCCCCATTTTTAAAACCATTTCTTGTTAAATTAGCTAATTTTACCATATTTAATATATTTTCTTTATTAAGAAAATTTTCTTTTAAATTTGAAATTTTAGAATTTATTATTTTTGATTCTATTTCTTCTGATAAATAATTAAGAGCAGTAACAACATTCCAGCGATCCATTTGTCCTTGATTAATTTGTTGAGTTCCATGGTATAAGCCCGTTGTATCTCCTAAACCTACAGTATTAGATGTTCCGAATAATCTAAAATATTTATGAGGACTAATAACTTTGCTTTGGTCTAAAAGTGTAAGCTTACCATCTGCTTCTAATATTCTTTGAATAACAAACATTACATCAGGTCTTCCAGCATCATATTCATCAAATACTAAAGCTGTAGAAGATTGAATAGCCCAAGGTAAAATTCCTTCATTGAAAGTTGTGATTTGTTTTCCTTCTTTTAATACAATTGCATCTTTACCAATTAAATCTATCCTACTTATATGGCTATCTAAATTTATTCTTACACATCTCCAGTTTAATCTTGCAGCTATTTGTTCTATATGTGTAGATTTTCCAGTACCATGAAGTCCTTGGATTAGAACTCTTCTGTTATATTTGAAGCCAGCTAATATTGCTACAGTTGTATCTTCATCAAAATGATAATTTTTATCTATCTCAGGAACATATTTGTCAGGCTCTGAATAGCCTGGTATTTCCATATCAATACTAATATCAAAAGTTTTTTTTGAATTTATAATAGTGTTAGGTTCATTGCGATCAATATTTTTATCTATATTTTTATTCATATATTCTATTCCTGATTTAAATTTAAAAGTTATCTACGATAATTTTATATGCTTCATTAATTTCAATTAATTTATTATTGGATTTAATGTTATTTTTATTAGCATCCGGATGATATTTCTTGACCAAAATCTTATATTGTCTTTTTATATCTTGCAAGGAAGAATCTAACGTTAAATTCAATTTTTCATATGCTACATTTATATTATTGTTTTTGATATTTTTACTTTTATTGCTTTTATTATTGTTTTTATCTCTTTTATTATGTTTCAGTATTTCTAATTCATCATTTAAATCATATTCATGTTTGCCATTGATGGGCCAAGTAGGTAGATGCCATGTAAAATCTGCTTTAAGTTCTTTTTCTATTTCCTCTTGAGATAAGCCTGAAAAATAATTCCATTTTTTATTATATTCTCTTATATGTTCTAGACAAAACCATCTAAATTCTCTTAAATTTTCTCTATTTTTAGGAGCTCTATATATACCTTTTTTATTACAATTCTTCCATTCACAGTACTTAATTAACTGTAGCTTTTCTGGTTTATTATTCATATAATTTTTATTTATATTTACCGTGTGTTTCATTTCGTAGTAGTTATATTATAATTATTACTTTCTTGAAAGGTATTATTTATGATAAATGGTCAGAGGAAAAATAGAATTGAAAAGATAATTAGTGATAATTTAAAGCCTATTTATTTAGATGTTGAGGATGATAGTAAAAGCCATCAAGGACATCATCAGGCACCAGAATCAGGAGAGAGCCACTATAATGTAAATATTATCAGTGAATCTTTTGCAGGCCTCAATAGAATAGAGAAAGAAAGAATGGTTTATAAATTACTTAGTGAAGAATTTAATAATGGTTTGCATGCATTATCCTTAAAATTAAGTGATAAATAATTATTTAATTTTTTCTACATAAAAATTAGGAAAATATTTTTTTATTACTTCATTATTTTCACTCCAACTATAACAAGAGTTTATCAAACTAGGAGGTTCATAAGATTTTTCTTTTTTATTTTTATTTTTGCTAATTTTATATGAATAGATTGTTTGAAATGCTGTTGTAGCTATAGGAAATAAAAGCTCCACTAAATGTGTGCATCCTTTTATACCTCCAACCTTTGAATAAACATTTTTTCTAAAGCCTCTTCCAATAGTTATACCTATTAAGTTTTTAAAGTTTGGAATAATTTCTGGACATATATTATAAGGGTGACTATCCATTGTAGTAATTACATCTATAATTTTTAAATTATTATTTAAGGTAAGTCTTATTGTCATGTCGTGGATTGCGGTTCCCGCTTTCACTTCACCTCTGTGATCACTTTTAAAGCTATAGGTTTTTGTGTCTTTTAGGTGTCCCTCTATATCCCATAGACCATCTTCTCTTAAAAAACCTTCACAGTGTACATTTCTATTATGAATTTTTTTTCTTTTATCTGGTGTTTGTATAGTCATAAATTTTCTCATTCTATTATAATGTTAATGTTAAGAATATAGTTATTGTAAATAATGAAATTATAGTAGATGTCATTAAGTAATTTGCTACTTTATCAGGTTGGATATTATATTGTGATGCAAACAAGTAAGTAAATATGGGAGCAGGTAATACTCCTTGAAGTAAAATTATGTTTTTAGCAATTCCATCAATTTTTAATAAATAGGTAATTAGATAAGCCATAGTAAGAGCAATAAATATTCTTATAATGATTAATATAACAATATTATAATCTATTTTATAAGATATTTTATTAAGAGAAATTCCCATAGTAAAAAGAAGTAAAGGAATAGTTATTCCTGCCAAAACAGATGTAGTATTAGTAAGAGTTTTAGGAAGTTCAATATTAAGAAAATTAATACTAAGAGCTAAAATTACTGCATAAACTACTGGAGTTTTAGTTAAAGAACTTGGAGACCATTTTCCTGACCAAATAGATACTCCAAGAGTAAAGTGTAGAATTGAAGTAATCATGAAAACAATAACAGCTAATTCTAATCCTAAAGAACCATAAGCAAATAATGCTATAGTCATTCCTAAATTGCCGCTATTAGAAAAAGTCATTGGATTAATAAAGGTTCTTATAGGAAACTTAAATAATTTTAGTACAATATATGAAAATAAAAACATTGTTAGAACCATAAAAATAGCAGAAAAAACCATGTCTTTTAGTAAAAAAATAGAGGATTCTAGCTTAATAAGAGTATTGAAAATTAAGCAAGGCGCACCAATCCAAGTAATAATATTTGTTATCTCTGTTTGGTTTAGGTTGTTACCTATTTTATTCCATATATATCCAATAAAAATAATAATAATAATAGGGACTAAAATAGGAAATAATTGAATAAAAACACCAATCATTTAATAAATCAATCCATAACTATTGGTTTTATGTTTATTTTAGTTATTCTTGTTCTTTGTCTTTCAAGAACTGTGAAATTGAATTTATCTATTTTAATTATTTCATTAATAGAGGGTAATTTTTGAGCTTTATCTATTACAAGTCCTGCTATAGTAGATGCTTCTTCGTCAGGAAGCTTCCAATCCATCGATCTATTCAAGTCTCTTATAGTCATCGCTCCATCTACTACTACACTTTTATCACTTAATATATCTGGACCCGCAATCTGTTTATCAAATTCATCAAATATTTCACCAACTATTTCTTCAAGGATATCTTCTAATGAAATTAATCCTTGTAAATCGCCATATTCATCTATTACAAAAGCCATTTGTATAGTTTCTTTTTTAAAATTATTTAATTGTTCTGATAGAGACGTATTTTCGGAAATAAATTGTGGTTTCTGCATAATATCATTTATCTGTAGATTAGTATTTGTATTTCTTGCCCGAAGTAGATCTTTAACATGAAGAGTTCCAATAATGTTGTCTGCATTATCTTTCCATAATGGAAGTCTAGTAAATCTACTCTTTAAAGCTAAATCTATGATTATCTCTATGTTTTCTGATATATTTATTCCTTCTATATTTTTTCTATGAGTCATAATTTCACTTACTTTTACTTCATGTAAGTCTAAAATACTCTCCAACATAATTCTATCAGGTTTTCTAACATCTCCTTGATTGTTAGCAAGTAAAATAGCTCCTCTTAAATTTTGTTTCCAATCATTATTTTTAGTTTCTTTATTAGTTATATTTAGAATTGAACTTACTAAATTTTGTACTAAGAAATTTATAGGAGATAATATTATTATAAAAATTTTTATAATTGGAGAAGCATATAATATTAATTTTTCTGATTCTCGTATAGCATAAGTTTTAGGAAGAACCTCAGAAAATATAAATATTAAAGTAGTCATAATTAAAGTGGCATATATTATACCTTTATCTCCAAATAAACCTATAAGAATACTAGTAGCTAAAGCTGAGGCTAGAATATTAACGATATTATTTCCTAATAGTAATATTCCTATTACTTTTTCTCTAGATTTCATTAACTCTTTTGCTTTAATATATTTTCTATTCTTATTTTCCCCCCATTGATAGATTTTAACATCAGATATTCGTGTTATAGCTGTTTCTGATGATGAAAAAAAAGCTGAAAGTAAAAGAAGAAAGAAAATTCCTGTAATTTCTATTAACATTTATTTTTAACCATTCCTTCTTAAGAATTATAAATTTATTTATTGAAAACCATTTTTTTTAAGAAAATTACTAAGATGTTTTTCGTTAATTTTATGACAAATAAATGCCTTACCTATTCCTCTTACTAGTATAAGTTTTATAATGTTATTTATAGTTTTTTTATCTAATTTCATTGTATTTATAATTTGATTTGCTTTTAAATTGTTTTTAAATAAATGAGTTATTTTATAAGGTAGTTTAATTTCTTTGAAATGATTATAAACTCTTTTTAAGTCATTTTCTTTACAATAATTTAATTCATATGAATATTTGAAAGCTATAATAGTTCCAACAGCTATAGCTTCACCATGAGTAAAATTAGAGAAATTTGATAATCTTTCAAATGCATGGCCAAATGTATGTCCTAGGTTTAGTAAAGCTCTTTGTCCCTTTTCTTTTTCATCTTTTGCAACTATGTTTGCCTTCGATTTACAGCATATATATATACCATATTCTAGTTCTTTATTACTTTTATCTATAATTTTTTTGCCATTTTTTTCTAACCATAAATAAAATTTCTTATTATTAATAAGCCCGTATTTTATCATTTCAGCATAACCTGATAGCATTTGTTTCTTTGGCAGACTTTCTAAAGTATTTATATCAATCAAAACTAATTTAGGTTGATAAAAAGAACCTATTAAATTTTTCCCAAAAGAACTATTTATAGCAGTTTTACCTCCTACAGAAGAGTCTATTTGTGATAGAAGTGTTGTAGGCAATTGAACATAATCTATACCTCTCATATATGTTGCTGCAGCAAAACCAGACAAGTCTCCAATTACTCCCCCACCAAAAGCATAAAGTACAGAATCCCTATCCATATTATTAGAAAAAAGCTTATTATATATAGTATTTAATGTTTCTACGGATTTACTTTTTTCACCAGACGGAACTGCTATACTATTTGTTTTTTTTCCTAATTTTTTAATCAATTTTTTAAGATGAATAGAGCTAGATAATCTTTTATCATATATAATAATTTTAGATCTTTTATTGAAATATTCAGCATGAAAATTATCTATATTATCTATAATATTATTCCCGATATATATCTTATAGGGATTATTTTTTATATTTACTCTAATAACTTTAGACATTTTTATTATCTACCAAATAATTTTTTATTTTTATTAATATTCTATTTCTCATTTCAATTTTTGATTCATTTTTTGAGATTACAGATAAATGTGCTTTTGAATACAAAGGATTCCGTTTTAATAATAAATTTGAGACATATTCGTCAATTTCTACATTTTTTAATAAAGGCCTATTATTTATATTTTTTTTAAGTCTATTAACTATAGTTCTTTGATCTGCATCTAACCATACTATTAACCCTATTTGATTTAATATACTATAATTCCTCTCAAAAGTGAAAGCACCACCCCCTGTAGCAATGATTTTATTTGACTTAATATCAATCTTCTTAATTTCTTCATGTTCTATATCTCTGAATTTTTTTTCTCCATATTGTTCAAATATATCATAAATTTTCATATGATAGTTGTTTTCAATATTTTCATCTATATCATAAAAGATTCTGTTGAGACTCTTAGCTAATATTTTTCCTATAGCGGTTTTTCCTGCTCCCATCATACCAACTAAAATTATAGGTTTATCTAAAATATTTAAATTAATATAATTAATTACTTCATTTATATTTTTGTTAATTATTTTATTCATAGTATCTATGTGATCCTTGAATTCAATACTTAGAAGTTTATACTAATAAATATATTATAGATATTAGGTAAAATTTAATTTAATCTAAACAATATGAGTGTTACATAAGTGTATATGAGAATTATTATAAAGGAAAATAATTTATATGGGTAAGTTTTTTAGAATGTTTTTACTAATATTATTTTTAGTAATTTTAAGTGGTATTTCGATTATTATGTATAAAGGTGTTCCTGTCTCATCTTATACAATTGAAAAGGAAATAAAAAATGATAAGTTATAGCTTTAGAATTATTTCTATATTTATAATATTTTTTTTTTCTTCTTTCTTAAACGTTTTATTTGCTCAGGAAGATATAAATAATGTAGGTTCTACTCCTCAAAATATAGTTCCGGAGATTCCAGAAACAGAAAAAAATAATATTATATCAAATACTAATAAATCAAATACTGTAAGTGTTACTGATTTACCCAAAAGTAACCCTAGTTGGATAGGAAGTTTGTCTTTTGATGACGGAGGTTTAGGTTGGGATATGTGGAAAGATACTGATGTATCTTTTGCTAAACTTTTACTTGGTGAACTTCCTGTTAATGCGCCATCTCCTGCTATGAGAAATTTAGCAAAAAGATTGCTTATAAGTGAAGCTTATCAGCCTGAGAAGAAAGAAGAAAAAGGCCTTAAAGCTATTAGTCCTAGCGGAAAGCCTATAGAAGTAGTGGATAGTGATGCTACTTTTTTGTCATTAAGGTTTACAAAATTAGCTAGTTTAGGTGCTAAAAATGAATTACTAGAATTAAGTCAAACAGTTCCTTTAGAGGATATGGTTGGTGAGTTAGCAAAATCTGCAATCTATGCTCGTTTGCTCTCGGGTGAAACAGAAAAAGTATGTAGCGAAGTTATAGGCTTTGCTAAAAGAACTAATGAAACTTACTGGAGAAAGGCTCTTATTGTTTGTCAACTGATTAAAGGTGATAGAGATGCAGCTTTATTAAGCTTAGAGTTATTATTAGCAGAATTAAATAGTGAGGATAAATTTTCAGAATTAATATACGCATTAGCAGATGAGAGCACTAAGATAAAATTTGATGAAGAAAGTATATATTTTAAAATCCTTATAGCGGTTTTGCCAGGTAAACAATTAGATAAACATAGATTAAATTTAGAGCCATCTGGCCTAAGCGTTGTTGCTCAAAATGTTGATTTACCTTGGGACATTAGAATGCTGGCGGCTGAAAAAGCAGTTTTAGCTGGGTCTTTATCTAGTATTTATCTTGCTGAGTTAGCTTCACAATATAATTTTAATGAAGAAATATTTTCTAGAGCAGCGTCTGAAAGTAATTCAATGAAAGGATTTAAAGCAAGAACCTTACTTCTCCAGGCTGCGGCAAGAAATACTTCACTAATAGAAAGAGCAAGGTTTCTGAGATTATTACTTGATAGAGCCGATAATGATCTTGTATTTAAAGTATATGCAGAAGTTTCTATGCCTATTCTTTTAACAGTAAAACCTAGATCAGATTTAATATGGTTTGCATCTTCTGCAGCTAGATCAGCTATAGCGGGCGGTAATTATACTTTAGCTTCTAATTGGCTGTCAGTTTTAGGAAAAACAATAGATTTAGATTATGAATCATCCGGAAGTTTATTAAGACTTCTTCCATTAGTAGCTATATCTGGAGAATCCTTACCTAGCCCATTTAATCAAGGACAAGCTACAGATGTTTGGTCAGGCTTATCGGATAATTTTACTAGAATTGATAAAGAAAAAAGGGCTAGTAGACTTCTAGTTTTACTTAGTGCAATGGGGATTGAACCCAAGCCTGGCGCCTGGAAGGATATAATAAGTAAGCAAAATTTATATGTTAAAGAAAAAATTCCTTCAACAGCTTTAAGATACCAACTACATGATGCAGCTAAGAATAAACGTATTGCAGAAGTTGTATCTATCAGCTTAATAATGCTGGGTTCTGAAGGTCCTAGTAAGTCTGGTTTAGTAACCTTAAATGCTGTAATTAGGGCTTTGAGAGAAGTAGGGTTAGAATCAGATGCAAGAGAAATAGCTATTGAAGCAGCAATCTTATATGTAAACTAGTTTTATGATTAGAGATTTTGACTTATTATTATTATTTGAAGAAATGCTTTTATCTGAAAAACTATCTTCGAAAAATACTATTAGAGCATATAAATCAGATATAAAATCCTATATATTATTTATTAATAAATATTATAATTTTTCTATTTTAAAGGTGGAAGTTAAACATATTTCTTCTTGGTTAATGTCACTTTCTAATAAATCTAATAATAAAAATAGTTATTTAAGAAAGTTATCCTCGATAAAGGAATTTTACAGATTTTTACATACTGATGGTTTAATTACTAAAGATCCATCAAAAGGAATAGAAGCACCAAAAAAAACAAATAATATACCTAAAGTTTTGTCTATTAATCAGATAGAAGAAATATTAGAAAATATTAAATTAATGTCAAAACCTAATTCTATAAGGCTTATGGCTTTAGTTGAACTAATGTATTCAACAGGTATGAGAGTAGAGGAATTAGTAAGTATGCCATTCAGTGCTATAAACTTTCATAATAATTCAATATTTATTCATGGCAAGGGGGGAAGAGAGAGAATTGTTCCATTCGGAAAAAATGCTCTAAATGCACTAAAAAAATATATAACTATTAGGCCATTATTTTTAAATAAAAAGAATAGTTCTAATTATATGTTCCCTTCTTCTGGAAAAAATGGATATTTAACTGCAAGAAGATTTTCACAATTATTAAAAGAAATAGTTGCCAAATCAAGTTTTGCGCATTTATCAGTTTCACCTCATATATTACGACATACTTTTGCTACTCATATGTTATCAGGAGGAGCAGATTTAAGAGTATTACAAGAAATTTTAGGACATGCTGATATTTCTACAGTTCAAATTTATACTCATATTGTAGATGATAGAAAAAAAATAGCATTAAAATCTCATCCCTTAGAAAAAAACATGAAATTATAGCTTAAATTATTAATATATAGAAATTACTTTTACAAAATTATATATAATTAGTATTAGTATTAATATATAGGAGTGAATATGCATTTTTTAGATTTTGAGCAACCTATAGCAGAACTTGAAGCTAAAATTAGAGATTTATCTTTATTAGACAAATCAAATAAAGAAATCTTTTCTTTAAAAAGAGATGTAAATAGTTTTCTAGAAAAAACATATGAGAAATTAACTCCATGGCAAATAACGCAAGTTGCTAGGCATCCAGAAAGACCACATTCAAGTCATTATATAAATACTTTAATTGATAACTTTCAAGTTTTATCTGGAGATAGAAGTTATGGAGAAGATAAAGCTATTATGTGCGGTATTGGAAGCTTTCACGGTGAATCTGTTTTAGTAATTGGTCAGGAGAAAGGTTCTGATACTGAGTCTCGTTTAAAACATAATTTTGGAATGGCAAGACCAGAAGGATACAGAAAGGTTTCTCGTTTGATGAAATTTGCTGATAAATTTAATATACCAATTATTACTTTCGTTGATACGGCTGGAGCATATCCTGGAGTAGGCGCAGAGGAAAGAGGGCAATCAGAAGCAATAGCTTCATGTATTCAAACATCTCTTGAAATAAAAGTTCCTTTTATTAGTATCATAATTGGAGAAGGGGGATCTGGAGGTGCTATTGCTTTAGCTTCAGCAAATAAAGTTCTAATGTTACAAAACGCAATATATTCTGTTATATCTCCAGAAGGTTGTGCATCAATTTTGTGGAGAGATAATAATAAATCAGAATTGGCTGCAGACTCATTAGGAATTACTGCGCAAATTCTTAAAAAACACAATATTATCGAAGAAGTGATAAGTGAACCTATAGGTGGTGCTCATAGAGATCATTCTATAATTATTAAGAATGTAGAAAATGCTATTGCAAAGCATCTAAAAGAAATAAAAAGTTATTCACAAGATCAACTTCTAATTAGTAGGCAAGAAAAATTTATCCAGTATGGCCGTTTCTTTAAATGATAATTGTTATTTGAGATAATTAATTGATAGCATTATTACTTGTAGTAGTTATAGATTTAATAGGCTTTGGAATAATTATTCCACTTTTACCTTTTTATGCAGAAACTTATGGAGCCTCTCCACAGAAAGTGACCATGTTAATGGTTACTTTTTCTTTCTTTCAGTTCATGGCTGCTCCCATTTGGGGATACTTTAGTGATAAATTTGGAAGGAGAATAATCATATGGATTACTTTAATTGGTTCAATTATTGCATATATTTTATTGGCATATAGCCAAACATTATATGGATTATTTTTTGCAAGAGCAGTTGCAGGATTTATGGCAGGCAATATTTCTACTGCGCAGGCCTATTTAGTAGATATAACAGATAAAAAAAATCGAGCTAAGGCAATGGGGTTATTTGGTGCAGCATTTGGTTTAGGTTTTATATTAGGGCCTGCAATAGGTGGAATTTTAGCTGGCGCTGATCCGCAAAACCCTAATGCTTTTTTACCTGCGATTGCTGCGGCTGTATTATCATCTATTGCATTATTTCTTGCTGTTTGTACTTTAAAAGATACAAGGCCTAAAATAAAAGATAGTAAAAATAAACGTATTACAAGTTTAGTGGAAGCATTAAGAATACCTAATCTTAGACAACTCATTTGTTTATCTTTTATAGTAACTGTAGTTTTTGCCTCTATGGAGTCCACTTTTTCTCTTTGGTCTGAGAGAACTTTTTATTGGGGCGCAGAGCAAAATGGATATATTTTTGCTTTTGCAGGAATATGTGGAGTGATAGTTCAAGGATTTTTGATTTCTCCATTAGTTAAACGATATGGTGAGTCTAATTTATGTATATTTGGAATATTATTACTAGCATTAGGAATGTTAAGCGTATCTATTTCTTATTTAAATTACCATGCATATTTTTCAATGGCATTAATTGCATTTGGATTAGGTCTATTTATGCCCACAATTTCTACATTAATTGTAAATATTGTTACAGAAGACAGAAGAGGTTGGGTTCTAGGAGTTAATCAGTCTGTTTCTTCGTTGGCTAGAATAATTGGGCCAGCTATGGCGGGCGTGTTATTTGAATTTTACGGAAAAAACAGTCCTTATATTTTTGGAAGTATAATTTTAGTTTTATTTTTAACAACGTTAAGAAATTTTATAAAAAAGTCTGTAAACTAAAAATATTATATTATATTCATATCTAATAAATTTATTAAAGCTTTTTTCTCTGGATTTGCAACATTATCTTTGCTTAATATTTCTTCTGGAAATAAGAAATCAATAGTGATATTTTCATTTTCGGGCACTAAAATTTTTCCTTTGGTTTCTATATAATAATATATAGGAGTATAAAGTTTATTATTCCAAGGGGATAAAAGTGTGCCAGGAGAATGAAGTAAACATCTTATAGTACATTTTAAACTTAATTCTTCATAGATTTCTCTTTTAAGTGCATCTTCAGAATTTTCATCTTTTTCTACTCCACCACCTGGAAACTTTGTTGCATGGTAGTTATTAATGACTTCGTTACAAACTAGTATTTTATGGTTTTTAATAATTAAACCGTAAGATCTAATATTTTTTTTCATAGTAATTATTGTATTGCGTCTTTAATTTCGTCAAGAATAGCTTCATCATCAATAGTTGCAGGAATTTTGTAGGGTTTTTTGTCTACTATCGACGATATTGTACTTCTTAATATTTTTCCTGACCTAGTTTTAGGAAGCCTATTTACTATTATTACTTTTCTAAAAGAGGCTACAGGTCCAATTTCATTCCTAATCATATTTATTGTTTCTTGAATTATAGTTTTATTAGGTTTGGCAGTACCTGAATTAATTACAATAAAGCCCATAGGAATTTGTCCTTTTAATTCATCTAGTATTCCTACTACAGCACATTCAGCTATATCTTTATGTTTAGATAATACTTCTTCCATCGCACCAGTAGATAGTCTATGTCCAGCGCAATTTATAATATCATCTGTTCTAGACATAACCCATATATAGCCTTCTTTATCTATATATCCTGCATCAGCACTACTATACCATCCATCAAAGTCTTCTAAATATGCTTTTTTATATCTTTTTTTGTCTTGCCAAAGTGTAGAGCTACAACTTGGAGGAAGGGGTAATTTTATTGCTAAAGCACCTATTTCTCCCACTGGCTTTATTTTTCCATTTTCATCTAAGCATTGTACGTTAAAACCTGGAGATGCCTTACCTGTAGATCCAGGTTTAATATCAAATAAACCTAGTCCTGCAAAATTTCCTGCTATAGCCCATCCAGTCTCGGTTTGCCACCAATGGTCTATAATGGGTACGTTTAAATGTTTTTCTGCCCATTTAATAGTAGTAGGATCTGCTCGTTCACCAGCTAAAAATTGCATTCTAAAATTTTTAAGGTCGTATTTTTTAATTTCTTTTCCATTTGGATCATCTCGTTTGATAGCTCTTAAAGCAGTAGGAGCAGTAAACATAGCCGAGACATTATGCTCACTTATAACTCTCCAAAATGCTCCGGAATCTGGAGTGCCAGTTGGCTTTCCTTCATACAAAATAGAAGTACAACCATTTAAAAGTGGAGCATATACTATATATGAATGACCAACGACCCAACCTATATCTGATGCAGCCCAAAAAACTTCTCCAGGCTTCAACCCATATACCATATTCATACTATTTTTCAGAGCTACCGCATGTCCTCCATTCTCTCTTACCATACCTTTTGGATCACCTGTAGTTCCTGAAGTGTATAATATATATAATGGATCACTAGATTTTACAGATACAGGTTTAGCTCTATTAGAATTATCTATTAATAACTGTAAATTAAAATCTCTGCCTTTAATTAGTTGAGCTTCACAAATGTCTCTTTGAAAAATAAAACATGTTTTCACTTCATATTTAGCTAGTTCAATTGCTTTATCTAGCATAGGTTTATACTCAACTATTCTTCCTGGTTCTATTCCACAAGATCCAGCAATAATTATTTTTGGTTTAGAATCATCAATTCTAGTAGCTAATTCATTAGGAGCAAAACCTCCAAAAACTACAACATGTATAGCGCCTAATCTAGCACAAGCAAGCATAGAAGCTACAGCTTCTGGAATCATTGGCATATAGATTAATACTCTATCGCCTTTTACAACACCATAGTCTCGAAGTGCTCCAGCAATTTTTTCAGTTTTATTCAATAGTGCTTTATAAGTATAAGTTATTTTAGTGTTTGTAACTGGACTATCATAAATTAGAGCATTTACATCACCTTTACCATTTGCAATATGAATATCTAAACAATTATAACAAGTATTTAACTCTCCTTCAGGAAACCAACTCCAAAATGGAGGATTAGAATTATCTAGTATTATTTTAGGCTTTTTATTCCAAGAAATATTATCAGCCTTTTTTTTCCAAAATGCCGTAGGGTTTTTCTTCCAATTTTCATAATTCTCTTTATAGGACATAATAGTCTTTCTATATAATTTAATTATAAAAAAAAGGCGTTAATTAGTTAAATTAACGCCTTATAATATTATGTAAATTTATATTAACGTCTATTGCCTAAAAGCATAAGAAGCATAATAAACAAATTAAGGAAATCTAAGTATAGCTTTAAAGCACCCATGATTGCTTTTTTTACTTGGGTTTCACCATTTTCTCCTTCTACATACATCTCTTTTAAAGTTTGTGTATCATATGCTGTTAAACCGGTAAATATTAGAACTCCAACTATACTTATTATAAATTGCATCATTGTAGACTGTAAAAATATATTTACTACCATAGCTATTATAATTCCGATTAAACCCATCATTAAAAATGAACCAAAATTAGCCAATGATTTTTTTGTAGTATATCCATAAATGCTTGCGGCTAAAAATGTAGATGAAGATATAAAAAATACTCGAGCTACAGATTCACCTGTGTATGCTAAAAATATAGATGCTAATGATATGCCATAGCAGCCAGATAAAACCCAAAACATTGTTTGGGCAGTAGACGCTTGCATTTTTTGAATCCGCATAGAGAGCATCATAACAAGACCAAGTGGTGCAAGCATAAATATAAAGCCTAAAGGAGAGGCAAATAATGCTTGTCCAAGAGCTGTATATTGACCATTTTGGTCAATAGCAGCACCAGAAACAAGCCAAGCTATTAAGCCTGTGATAGCAAGTCCTACTGTCATATAGCCATATATTTTTTGCATGTAAGCTCTTAAACCTGTATCTTCTGTACTTAAAGAAGCGGCTTTAGCTTGCGTTTGAGGGTTAGAACTAAAATGACCAATTTTCATATTTAAAAACTCCAATTTAATAAACAAAATATATTTTTTTTGTTTTAGTTTATATTTTTAACTATAATATATAATATATATTGTGCAAAATCTATATTTTACAAGTTAATATACTTAAGTTTTTTCTGCTATTAAGTTTATTTTTTTGTATAAAGAAAAAATTATTAATAAAAATAGTTGTTATACATGAAGTTAGATCAAAAAGAAGTTGAAATCAAAATTAAAGACTTAGATGGTTGGGTATTAGATAAAGAGACTCAAGCTATTACAAAAACATATAAATTCCAAAACTTTAAAAAAGCTTTTCTTTGGATGACATATTTATCTGA
>JAYGEJ010000020.1:0-7619 GCA_046582425.1 Alphaproteobacteria bacterium | reverse complement strand
TAAAAACAAAAAATATAGCAAATAGGTATGATAAAGAAAAATTATTTTTGATTTGAATAAATATATTTTTTTCAACCATTACAGCTAAAATTAGAGAAATTACAAAATAAATAATTGCATATTTAGACAAAAACCCTAAAGCTAATGCCAGACAGAATATAAGATAATATAACTTATTATTTTTCATAAATAAAATATGACTAAAAGACCATAAAAGAATAGAGGTAAAAAACAATAATGGTACATCGGTGCTTATAAAACCTGAAGAAAGGCTTATTCCAGGCACCAAAATCCAAATAGATGCTGCAATAAAACCGGCAGAATACTTTTTGCTAAAATTAAAAGCTGTCAATGCTATAAAAAATGCAGATACAGTATGTAGAATAGGAGAACTAATTCTAATACATATTTCAGAGTTACCACATATAGAAGTAAAACCATTTATAAGCCAAGCAAGAAAAGGGGGTTTTGAATAATATCCCCACTCTAAATTTTTAGACCATGTCCAGTATTGTGCCTCATCAAAACCTAAATCTAAGTCTGCGTATATCCATAAAAATATTCGCAACAAAAATATAACTATAAGAAAAATTAATAACTGAAAATATGCCTTGAGGCTTTTTAAAAGCATATTAGTCACGACTGATCTTTTAGAGATCTCTTTCTAATTAAATATAAATTTCTTGAATAAATAAATAATCCCGCACCTTGACCTACAATAAATACCGGATCTTCTTTATAAATGGCATATGCAAAAAGAGTAGCACCACCAAGTAATGAAAAATACCAAAAACCAATAGGAATAATACTTTGTTTTTTAATTTCCGACATGACCCATTGAACAATGAATCTGGCAGAAAAAAAACCTTGTCCTACAAAACCTATAATCATCCAAATTAAGTTTTTATCCATTGGCCTACTCCTTTACTTATTTTCTTCTTTTAATTTTATTGGAAATGATGACCTTCTTATTAACCATGATACACCATATAAATCAACTAATCCTACTCTAAATCGTTGCCAATTGCTGTATTTTGAAACTCCAGTAGACCTATTTCTATGTGAAACTATCTGTGATATTACAGCACCTCCATGCCTCCTAGTTAAAGCTGGAAGAAATCTATGAATATGATCAAAATAAGGTAAACTCAAAAATAAATCACGAGAGAAAACTTTTATACCACAGCCGCTATCCGGAGTAGGGTCCTTAAGAATCAGTTTTCTAAAGGTTAGCGCAAGTAAAGATGCATATCTCCTTGACCAAGTGTCTTGTCTTTTTTTTCTATGGCCTATAACTAATAGCTCTTTATTTTCTTTATTTTCTTCCCATACCTTGAGCATAGAAATAATATCTTTTGGATCGTTTTGTCCATCTCCATCTAACGTAACAATTAAATTATTATTAGCCTTTTTAATACCCGTCAATAAACCAGCACTTTGTCCATATTGCATTGAATGATGTATTAATATAATTTTTATTTTTTCAATATTTATTTTTTTTAGAATTAAATTACTACTTAAATCATCTGAATTATCATCTACAATAATTATTTCTCCTCCTATTTTATCAATAATAGGAAGTAACTCATCTATTAAAGCAATAATATTACCTTCTTCATTATAAATAGGTATAACTACAGATATTTTAGAATTCATATTATTAACCTTATTTTTTTAATTCATTTAGTTTTCTTAAAACTAAAATATATTCTTCTGTCCCTTCAGACAACTGAATTAATATTCTATTAAGTAATTGTTCAGCTTTTAAAATATTATTTGATAGAATTTCATTATCAGCAACTACCCATAAAGCAAGAAGATAATTTTCATCTAGAGATAAAATACTTTTAAATAAATCAATAATTTCTTTATTTACAGGTTGATCCTTTTTGCTATTAAGTAGCATTGATTCAGCAAGCCCCTTTAGAGAATCTAAGTTTTTTTTATCTAGATCATTTGCTCTTTGATATGCTTTAATAGCTTGTTCAAATTGCCCTATAACAATATAAGAACGTCCTAATTTATTCCAGTCATCTATATTAGAACTATTATTAGAATATAGCCTTTCTGATAAACGAGAAACCATTGATAATATTTGTTCATTTTCTCTTTCAGTTTGGTTTTTAGAGATTTGGGTAACTTGTAATTCAATTTGTTTCTTCCATGGCGCTCCATCGGGAGCTAATATTATTATTCTTTCCCATTCTTTTTTTGCTAACTGAATCTTACCATTTTGAAAATCATATAATCCTAAGTAAAATCTCGTTAAAGCTCCTACTTCAGTATCTATATCTGATAATTTAGAGGCTTTTTCGAAAACTTCTCTAGCCTCATTTGTTATTAATAATTTATCTTCTTTACTAACGAGATTTTGAATTATAGCTTCACCATAAGATAAATAAATTGAAGCATTTAATTTTTCAGTATAATTTTCTATAATATATTTCCATATTTTTATAGCTTGCTCAGTTTTATTTAAAGCACTTAAAGTATTTGCTTTGAGGATATAGAGCTCAATACTATCTTCAGTACTAGAAATTCTATGATCTATATCTATAATTGCTCTTTCATAAAAAATACTTGGTACAGAGTTATCTGTTCTCTGAGATAATGGTAAATCTGGTAAGCCTGGTTGTCCGTTATAATAATAAAACAAAGTAGAAAGAATCATAATTAAAGGAATAGAAATAATTTTAATCCTATTATTTAATAATATATTCTCATGCATTGGCTTAACAACTTTATTGGTAGTATATTTTAAAACCCTTTTAGAAAGCTCATTTTGCATAGAGTTGAATTCTTGTTTACTAATTAATCCTAGCTTGAGATCCTCCTCAATTTCAGAAAATTGATGCTTAAAAATATTTTTATTCACCTCAGTAACTGAAAGAGTCTTATTAGAATTTTTCATAAATAAAACAATTAAGAATGAAACAAATAATGTAAATATAATTACAACAGCAAAAAAAGAGATCATTCTTTTAACTCTCTATCTATTATTTTCTTAAGCTTCTCTTTTTCTATATTTGTTAAGTTAATATTTTCTTCCTCGATTGAAGGTTTTTTCCTAAGAAAAATAAATGTTGTAAAAAAACCAAAAACAATAAATATTATAGGACCAACCCATAATAAAATATTTTTAATAGTAAAAGTAGGTTTTAATAGAATAAACTCTCCATATCTCTCTACCAAGAATACCTTTATCTCGTTCTTAGTTTTTCCCTCTTCTAATTTATCTAAAACTAATTTTTTTAAATCCAAAGCAAGTGGAGCATCTGAATCTAATAATGATTGGTTTTGGCAAACTAAACATCTAAGTTCTTCAAATAGCTCATAAGCTTCGATATTCTTAGATTCATAACTAACTTGTGGATGAGCAATAGTAATACTAGAAAAAATAAAAAATAAAGTTAATGTTATAAATTTCATTTTATTCTCACTTAATTCTATTTAAGATTGGTAAAATAGTATTTTTCATATCATATTCTAATATTGGGCCAACATGCCTATACCTAATATTTCCTTTCGCATCTATAACAAAAGTTTCTGGTACCCCATATACACCTAAATTTATTGATTGAATACCATCTTCATCTCTACCAATTGCATAAAATGGATTACCGCTTAATTTTAATACTTTAATTGCATCTTTTTTGTCATCTTTATAATTTATACCAAATATTTTTATATTATGTTCGACGCTCATTGCTAACAAGAATTCATGCTCTATTTTACATGGAGCGCACCAACTTGACCATACGTTTACCAAAGAAGGTTCCTTTAACAGTAATAAATTTTCCTTATTAAATAATTTATATTCTGAAAGTTTTTCTAATTTAATTATAGGCAAACTCTGATCTATCAAAACTGAGGGTAATTCTGATGGATCTTCTTTAAGAATTAACTGCCTAAAAAAAAATATAACTAAAATGAAAAAAAATATTAATGGCAAAGAGGAGTATATTTTTTTCATTTATTATGAGTCGCTGAATTTATTTTAATAGAATACCCTAATCTATGTTTTCTATCAGTTAGAGAAAAAATACCACCTAGTGCCATACATATAATACCGAACCATATCCAATTTATAAAAGGAGAATAATAAACTCTTAATGTATAGCTTTTATCATTATTTATACTTTCTCCTAAGACAATATATAAATCAAAAAGATAATTAGACATTATTGCAGGCTCACTAGTATTTACTTGAGAGGCAGGGTAAAAACGTCTTTCGGGGTATAAAAACTCCTTATTTTTATCTTTTTGTAATACTTCGAACTTACCTCTCTCAGCAACCCAATTAGGACCATTGACATTATTTACTGATAAAAATGTCAATACTATATTATTAACAATGACTTTTTCTCCAATTGTAATTGGTTGTTCAATATCTATCCTCCAAGCACTAGAGACGGTTACACCTATCACAAATATTGCTACACCTATATGAGCTAAACTCATGCCATAAGCTGATCTCGGTAAATTTAAAGATCTATTTATAAATTTCTTAAAAGACAGATTTATTCCTACTTTCATTATAAATTCATACATTGTTCCTAAAATTAACCAAAACCCTAAAAATACTCCTAGAAAGGCTGAAGCAGATCCATTATAAATCATAACTAAAATTGAAGTTAAAATTATAGAACATAAAAATACTGCAACAATTCTCTCCATAATATTTTCTAGTTTTGCTCTTTTCCATGATAACATTGGACTAAATGCGCATAATAAGATTGCAGGAACCATCAAAGGTATAAAAACTGCTTCAAAATATGGAGGTCCTACAGAAACTTTAGAATTATTTATTGCATCTATAAAAATTGGATACAATGTTCCAAGTAAAACAGTTGCAGCTGCAGATGCAAAAATAATGTTGTTTATCACTAATGCTCCTTCTCTACTTAAAGGTTGAAATAAACTACCTGATTTTAAATAGGATGCTTTCTTAGCAAATAGAAATAATGCTCCTCCAGTGAAAAAGATTAAAAGCATTAGAATATATAATCCCCTTGAAGGATCGGACGCAAAAGAATGTACAGAAATTAATACACCAGACCTAACTATAAATGTTCCCAATAAACTAAAAGAAAATGCTATAATTGCTAATAAAATTGTCCAAGCTTTTAAAGTATCTCTTTTTTCTGCAACGATTGAAGAATGCAATAAAGCTGTTGCTGCTAACCATGGCATAAAAGAAGCATTCTCTACTGGATCCCAAAACCACCAACCTCCCCAACCTAATTCTCTATAGGCCCACCAAGAACCTAAGGCTATTCCTATAGTTAAAAACACCCAAGCTATTAAGGTCCAAGGTCTAACCCATTTTACCCAAATAGTATCTACCTTTCCAACTAGTAATGCAGCTATAGAAAAAGAAAATGTTACAGAGAGACCAACATATCCTAAATACAAGAAAGGAGGATGAATAGCTAATCCAAAATCCTGCAATATTGGGTTAAAACCTTCACCTTCTATTTCTGGAAAAAATAATCTTATAAAAGGGTTAGAAGTAAATAAAATAAAGCTTATGAATGCTGCCGCTATTAAACCCTGACAAGATAATACAAGTGATATTAATTTTAACGGCAGTTTCCTGCCTAGCAGTGCTACAGCGGCACTATAAAATGTGAGTATTAAAACCCATAACAGCAATGAACCTTCATGGTTACCCCAAACTCCGGATATCTTATAAATAAGTGGTTTTAATGAATGAGAATTTTTTGCTACTAGAGAAACTGAAAAGTCTGAAGTTACATAAGCATAAACTAATGATAAAAAAGATAAGAATATTAATATAAAGCTAAAATAAGCTGTTATAAAGGAAGATTTCATCAGACTATCAGAATTATAGCGCACCCCTAAAGCAGGAATCATAAATTGAAACAATGATATGGTAAGAACTAACGCTAAACAATAATGTCCTAATTCTATTATCATACTTTATTCTTTCCCTTGCCAATTTCCATTATCTTTTAAAGCTTCTGCTACTTCTGGAGGCATATAATTCTCATCATGTTTTGCTAATATTTTATCAGCAAAAAATATACCATTTTTATCTAATTTTCCCTCGCAAATAACTCCCTGTCCCTCTCTAAATAAATCAGGTAATATTCCAAAATAATTGACGATTAAATAGTTTTTTCCGTCCTCTACTATAAACTCTATCTTTGAAGAACCTATAGAAATAATAGATTCTTCTTTTACCAATCCTCCTATTCTAATTACCTTATTATTTACATCTTTTATTTCTAATAACTCAGTTGGTGAATAAAAATATATAAGAGAATCTCTACTTGCAGTAAGAATAAGAAAGCCAGATATACTAATCGCTATAAAAGCCAAAAACAATACTGATAATCTTTTACGTCTCTTTAATTTAGCTATATTCATTATAGTATATTTGTATTATTGGATTCTATATCAAAATTATCAATATCTTTATTAGCTTTTCTAAATGCCAGCAGACTCTTTACACCAATTATAAACAATGCGAAAAAAGTAAAACAATATGCTGAATATACAAATATTAAATGTTGTTCCATAATGATCCTAATTTTAACTTAATTTTTTAATAAATAATTTTTTCAATTTTCTATGATTTAACTCAGTTTGAACATTTATCAATAAAAATGAAAAATAAAAAAATAAAAACCCAAATGCCATTAGAATTAGAGGAACCATCATGTCAATATGTATACTAGGTCCATCTAATTTTATAACACTAGCAGGTTGATGAAGAGTATTCCACCAATCAACAGAGAATTTTATTATAGGAAGGTTAAATGCTCCAAATAAAGTTAATATTGCTCCTGCACGAGCTCCTTTATATTCATCTTCAAAAGCTCTAACTAATGCAATATGCCCCATATAAATTAAAAATAAAATAAATACAGATGTTAAACGTGCATCCCAAACCCACCAAGTTCCCCATGTAGGCTTTCCCCATATAGAACCAGTAACTAAAGCAATTAAAGTAAACATTGCTCCAATAGGCGCACTACATTTTGACAATATATCGGCTAATGGATGCCTCCATACTAGAGAAAATATGCTCATTACTGTCATGCTTAGATATACCATCATAGCCATCCAAGCAGCAGGCACATGAACGTACATTATTCTTACGGTTTCACCTTGCTGATAATCAGGCGGAGAATTATATAAGCTGAACCAAAGCCCTATGAATATAAAAATAAACATCATTATTAGCGAAAAAGGATATACATTTTTCGAAAATATTCGAAACCTTGACGGATTTGCTAAAAAATTAAATATATTTTTCATAGTAATGCTCTTATTCCCATCCAAGGCGAAGAGACCTAGAAGCTAAAAACGGAGATACTAATAAAGAAATAGGAAATATGGCAGATAATGCATATATATGTCCTTTTCCTCCTAAACCAGAAATCTCAGCTGAAATAGCCCCAGATCCTAAAATTAAAACTGGCAGCATTAATGGCAATAATACTAATGCAGTTAATACTCCTCCTTTACCTATAGCACAAGATAGAGCGGCTGGTGTTGCTCCTATTAAGGTAAGAGAAGGGGTTCCTATTAAAAGTGTTATAGCTAATATCCACCAATATTCATAATCCAATCCTATTATTAGTGATAAT
>JAYGEJ010000005.1:0-15377 GCA_046582425.1 Alphaproteobacteria bacterium | reverse complement strand
TAGTAATTATATTCCTTCAATTCAAGAATCGGAGGTTGCAGATCTTTTTGAAGTTCCTTTTGATTTTTTTTTAGATAAAAATAATCTAAAAAGAAAAAAAGCAGAGTATAAAGGTAGAAATTATTCTTACTATCAATATGACTGGAAAAATAAAAAAATATGGGGCTCTACAGCAAGAATGATAGTTAATTTTTGCGAAATAATGAAACTATATTAGAATATAAAATATAAAGGAAAAATTAAATGAGCGTATTTATTATCAGATTCTTACCAGTTATTATTTTTTTAATTTTACTTTTACTTTGGTTCTTACTAACTAGAAGAGGTAATAAAGAAAATAAACCTCAAAAAGCTCCATGGTTCATATTTATTATTATTTCTATAATAGCATTTGGAATAATTTTAACTCTATTTAGGTTTATTCAATTTGGTGAAGAGCCTGGTGGTAAATATATTCCTCCAAAATTGACTGAAGAGGGAATAGAACCTGGTCATGTTGAGCGTTAATCTTAATAGAGTAACACCATGGTCATCGGGAACTCCTTATGACATTTTGAACCTTTTAGGTGGCTCAGATAAAACTATGATAGTTGGAGGAGCGGTAAGAGATTGGTTAAATGATGAACCAGTTACAGATATTGATTTTGCGACTAAATTATTACCGAAAGAAGCTATGCAAATTCTATTAGATTTTGGTTTTAATGTTAAACCAACTGGCATAGAACACGGAACTATAACTGTATTCAATGATAATAAGTCTTATGAAATTACTAGTTTAAGAAAAGACATTCTTACTGATGGAAGACATGCTGAAGTAGTGTTCGGAGGAACTTGGGAAGATGATGCAAATAGAAGAGATTTTACCGTTAATGCTCTATATGCTGATGAATATGGTTCAATATTAGATGCAACAGGACAAGGCTTTCGGGATTTAGAAAATAAAAAATTAAAATTTATAGGAAGTCCTAGTAAAAGAATTAAAGAAGATTATTTAAGAATACTTAGATATTTTAGATTCTTATCAAAATTTTTAGATAACATAGACAAAGAGTCTTTAGACGCATCTATTAAACATGCAAAAAATTTAAAAGTTTTGTCATCTGAAAGAGTTTTATTGGAATTTAATAAAATTTTGTTAAGTGAAAATTCTATTATTATTTTGGACAAAATGAATAAAAATAAAATATTGATGAATTTATTTACACTAGCTTTTATTGATAATTATAATTTAAATAATAATGTTTTGAAAAAAATTTTATTAAAATTGAAGGATTATAGTAATAGAAAAAATTATCCTTTCATTTTTTATATATCTTTTGTTATCGCATTATTAACTCAAAAAGAAGCTAACAAATCTAGAATATTATCTGTAATGACAAAAAAGTTTAAATTATCAAGTATTGATAAAAGATTATTATTAAGAAATGTGAATTGGTTAATAGGTAAAGAAAAAATATCTAAAGCCTCAGTAATTAGGTTATGGCTTGATTTTGGAGAGAATAATGTAAAGGATTTAAAAGATATTTTATTGATTAAAAATAATTCAATAAAAAATGATTTAATGTTCTGTTTAAATAATCCCCCTCCTAGTTTTCCGGTTTCTGGTAAAGATTTATTAAAAATTGGTTTAAAAGAGGGAAAAGAATTAGGAAATGCTCTATCTAAAATTAGAGATTGGTGGATTTATAAAAACTGTAAGCCTTCTTATAGTGAATGTTTAGATAAAGTTAAAAGTTTGTAAAACGCAATATAATTTATATTTATTTCCAAGATACTGAAGGTGGGAGGGACATAAATATAGCATCAATATTACCTTCTGTCTTTAATCCAAATGCAGTTCCTCTATCATATAGTAAATTAAACTCCACATAACGGCCTCTTTTAAATAATTGGTCTATTTTTTGTTTTTCAGTCCAGACTTTATTAATTCTTTCTGAAACTATTTTAGAGTAAGTTCTTAAAAAAGTTTGTCCTATATCTTTTACAAATTCAAAATCACTTTCAAAATTACTATCTAAATAATCAAAAAATATTCCTCCTAGACCTCTTTTTTCTTTTCTATGAGGTAAATAAAAGTATTCATCACACCACTTTTTATATTTTGGGTAGAATGAGGAGTCATATTTATTACATGTGTTCTTTAAATTTGTATGAAACATTTTGCTAATAGTTTTTGATTTATTAATATATGTAGGAGTTAGATCAGCCCCACCTCCAAACCAATTCTTTGTAGTTCTTATGAATCTTGTATTAAAATGTGCTGCAGGAATAAAAGGTGAATGCATATGAGCAACTAAAGAAATACCTGTTGCATAAAAATTAGGGTTATTTTTTGCTCCAGGTATTTTATTTTTCATTTCTTCTGTAAAAGAACCCATTACAGTTGAAATATTTACACCTACTTTTTCAAAAACTTTTCCATACATAATAGACATTTCACCTCCTCCGCCAGATGAATACCCTTTATCGGCCTTTCTTTTCCATTTTTTTCTTTTAAATTTTCCTGGTTTTAAATTAATATTAGAATTAGTTTTTGAGTTATTCTCTATAGCTTCAAATTCTGAACAAATTTGATTTCTAAGATTATAAAAATTTTTTTCAATAAATTTATATTTATCGTAATTGCTATTATTTTTATTCATAAGGCCATTTTTTATAAATTAAATTTGTATCATTAATTAAATTAAAATTTAGCTTGAAAAAAGCTTGTCTAATAATATTTTAATCTATAGTAAGTAGTTAACTTAATTTAATTTATAAAAATGTCAAAATTATAAAAGAGAGTTCTTTCAAAACTATAGATAAATATTATTTTATTTTTTATTAAAGAGGTAAATAAATTGGAAAATAATTCAAATGACGATAAGAAAAGCAGAAGAGATTTTATACATATAACTTCTGGTGTGACTGTAGCTACTGGAGCTGCAGCAGTAGCTTGGCCATTAATAGATCAAATGAATCCATCTGCAGATGTGTTGGCTCTAGCTAGTGTTGAAGTAGACCTAGAACCACTCCAACCTGGCCAATCAATAAGTGTTTTATGGAGAGGTAAGCCATTATTCATAAGACGAAGAACAGAAGAAGAAATTTCTGAAGCTAGAGATATAGATCTGAATACTCTTAAAGACCCTCAGTCAGACGAAGAAAGAGTTAAAGATTCAAACTATTTAGTAATGGTTGGGGTATGCACGCATCTTGGTTGTGTTCCATTGGGTCAGCAAGGAGAGTATGGCGGATGGTTTTGTCCTTGTCACGGTTCTCATTATGATACTTCTGGAAGAATTAGAAAGGGCCCAGCACCTACAAATTTAGAAATACCACCCTATGTATTTTTAAATGAAACTACTATTAAAATAGGATAATTAGAAGAAAGGCTTTTTTTATGAGTAATATTAAAAATGGTAAAGGTATTATAGGCTGGATAGATTATAGGCTTCCAATTTTTAGTACTTTGCAGCATACTCTTGTAGATTATCCTACACCAAAAAATTTAAATTATTGGTGGAATTTTGGTTCTTTAGCAGGAATATTTTTAATGATACAAATCATTACTGGCATTGTTCTTGCTATGCATTATACGCCAAGTGTAGAAGGAGCATTCGCTAGTATAGAACATATTATGAGAGATGTTAATTATGGATGGTTAATTAGGTATATCCATATGAATGGAGCATCTTTTTTCTTTATTGTTGTTTATATTCATATTTTCAGAGGTTTATATTACGGCTCTTACAAATCACCAAGAGAAGTATTGTGGTGGTTAGGTTTAACTATATTATTGCTTATGATGGCTACAGCTTTCATGGGCTATGTTCTTCCTTGGGGGCAAATGAGTTTTTGGGGTGCAACAGTTATAACTAATTTATTCTCAGCTGTGCCCATAGTTGGAACCGCAGTAGTTGAATGGCTTTGGGGAGGCTTTGCAGTAGATAATGCTCTTTTAAACCGTTTTTTTGCATTACATTATTTATTCCCGTTTTTAATTGTTGGGGTAGTTATCTTACATATAGTAGCTCTTCATACGCATGGCTCAAATAATCCTTTAGGTATAGATAGAAAAGGACCTCAAGATTCTATACCTTTCCACCCATACTATACTATAAAAGATTTATTTGGATTAAGTTTTGTACTAACTATATTTGCAGCTGTAGTATTTTATGCGCCTGACTATTTGGGTCATCCTGATAACTATATACCTGCTGATCCTTTAAAAACTCCAGCTCATATTGTACCAGAGTGGTACTTTTTGCCTTTTTACGCAATTCTTAGAGCAGTACCGGATAAACTTGGTGGTGTGATTGCTATGATTAGTGCTATCTTAATTTTATTTGCTCTCCCATGGCTAGATACTTCTAAAGTTAGGTCTGCGACATTTCGTCCAATTTATAAAAAATTCTTTTGGTTTTTATTTATAGATGTAATTATTTTAACTTGGGTAGGCGGAAGTCCAGCTGAAGGACATTTTATACTTATAGGAAGATTAGCAACAATATATTATTTTGCTCATTTTATCATTTTTATGCCGATTATTGGAATAATAGAAACCCCCAAACCTCTTCCAAATAGTATATCTGAATCTGTTCTAAAAAAACCTATTAAAGATGGAACATAGCTATGAAAAATTATTATAAAATTCCTAAAATATTTTTTATGTTTTTTATTTTGATAAACTTATTTTTATCTAATGTCTTCGCTGCTGGACCAGATGCTAATATTACAAAAATGAAATTTTCATTCGACGGTATTTTTGGAGTAATAGATAAAGCATCAGCTAGAAGAGGATTACAGGTTTATAATGAAATTTGCTCTGGATGTCATAGTCTAGAACATGTTTCATATAGAAATCTTTTAGATATTGGCTTTTCAAATGACCAAGTAAAGGAATTTGCTTCACAGTTTGAAGTTACTGCAGAACCAGACTCCGACGGTGAAGTAAGTATGCGTTCTGCTATACCCTCGGATAAATTTGTTAGTCCATATCAAAATGATAATCAAGCTAAAGCTATGAATAATGGTGCTATTCCTCCAGATTTATCTTTAATTATAAAAGCAAGGGCAGGGGGTGCCAGCTATTTTTATAGTCTTTTAAAAGGATATGAAGAGCCTCCAGAAGACAAAGAATTGTCAAATGGATATTATAATATAGCTTATCCAGGAAATGTTATAGCTATGCCACAGCCACTATATGGTGATGATGTGGAGTATGCAGATGGAACAGAAACTACTATGGAACAAGAAATTATAGATTTAGTTTCATTTCTAACATGGACTGGGCAACCAGAACTTAATGATAGAAAATCTATGGGATTTAGAGTTTTTCTTTTTTTAGTTTTTATGACAAGTGTCTTGTTTCTTTCCTATAGAAAAATTTGGAAAAAAATAAAAGGTTAATTAAATCTTTTTAAAATATTTTGTAACTTTATTTTAGCTTCTTGAGTTCTTGCTTCTTCAGGCGTAATTAAAGCATAGTCAAGAGCACTATATGCTGGATCATTCCAGTCCCACTCTATTTCTTCAATATTTTTTATAATACTTTTTACTAAATTTTTAGCATTTAAAGAATTAGTATTAAGTACTTTTATAATACTATCTACAGTAACAGCATCATGATCAGGGTGCCAACAATCATAATCTGTAACCATTGCTATAGTGGCATAGGCTATTTCAGCTTCCCTAGCTAGTTTTGCTTCTGGCATATTAGTCATGCCTATAACATCACAGTTCCAAGACCTATATAGATTAGACTCTGCTAATGTTGAAAATTGAGGTCCTTCCATTGCAATATAAGTCCCACCATTCAGAATGTTAATATTATCAGGAGCGGATTCAAATATAATTTTACTTAGTTTCTTAGAAGTAGGTTTAGCCATTGATACATGAGCAACTATTCCATCGTTAAAAAAAGTTTTTATTCTTGCAAATGTTCTATCTATAAATTGATCTATAATAACAAAGTCTCCAGGTTTTATAGATTCTTTAAGACTTCCAACAGCAGATAATGATATTATATCTGTAACTCCTAATGATTTTAAACAATCAATATTCGCCCTATAATTAATATTAGAAGGAAGTAAATTATGACTTTTTCCATGTCTTGGTAGAAATGCAATATTTATATTATTGACGATGCCTGTTAGAATTTTATCAGAGGGATCTCCAAACGCTGATGATATATTCTGCCATTTAGCATCTGATATATTATCTAAATCATATATGCCACTTCCACCTATAATTCCTAAATAGGGTTTTTCTTTATTCATTTTATTTATCGAACACCTAATAAAATAATTTCGAAAATAAGAGTAGAATTAGCTGGAATTAAACCATTACCTACGGCTCTATTCCCATATCCCATTGATGGAGGAATTACTAAACATCTTTTTCCATCTTCTTTCATTCCTATTAATCCCTCTTCCCATCCTTGAATTACCATTCCCTGGCCTAAGGATAATTGGAATGGCATTCCTCTCTCTAAAGATGAGTCAAATTGACTACCTTTAGCATCACATAAATTTTTAGCTTCTTTTTTTGAGTCATATAACCAGCCAGTATAGTGAACAGCAACTTCTTTTCCTTTTACAGCTGTTCTGCCATTACCTATCTCTATATCAGTTATAATAAGTTCCTTTGGTTCATCCATAGCAAATGTATTATTACATATAATAATTAAAATTACAGAAATAAATAATAGTATCTTATAAGGTTTAAATATTAAATTGAATTGCATTTAAGGCTCCTATCTAAATAATTACAATGATTTTTTTAAAAATTCTATTGTTCTTTTATATGCTAAATCTCTTGATGCTTCATCATAACTATTTCTTTCGTCACAAAAAAATCCATGGTCCGCATTTTTATAAGTATGAACTGTTATACTTGGTTCTTTATTTTGAGAAAAATCCTTAATTTTATTTTGCTCTTCTTTATTAATAGTTTCATCTTTCTCACCTAGATGAACTATTGTAGGACATCTGGGGCTTTTATCTAAAAAATTAGATATTTGTGATCCATAAAAACATACTGATGCATCTAATCCATATGCTGAACAAGCTGCTTTCCATGAAAGAGAACCACCATAGCAAAACCCAATTGTAGCTACGTTATGAGATACCTTAAGGTTAGCAATACAACTCAATATATCCATAGTAGGTAAATCCCATCCAGACTTATCTTTTAATACTTTGCCTTTTTCTATACTAGTAGAAGAGTAATCTAGACTAATATCATTTTCAATTCTATAAAATAGATCTGGCACCCATGTTACAAATCCTTCTTTTGAAAGTTTTTTGGCAATGTTTTTGATATGATCATTAACTCCAAATATCTCTTGAATTAAAACTATAGCACCTATTCTTTCGATGGATGGTTCATATATATAAACCGGAATATCTTTATCATCAGCAGACTTTATTTTAATCTTATTATTCATCTTTTAATTCCTATATTTCTATACGTTAAACCTAAATACAATAATATCGCCATCAATGACAATATATTCTTTTCCTTCTGTTCTTACATATCCAGTCTCTCTGGCTTTTTGTTCTCCTCCTAATTTTATATAATCATTAAAAGAGATAGTTTCAGCTGCAATAAACCCCCTAGAGAAGTCATTATGAATTTTACCAGCAGCTTCTTTTGCTATAGTTCCTTTTTTAATTGTCCACGCTCTGACTTCTTTAGGTCCTGCTGTGAAATAAGTTATTAAATCTAAAAGGTCATAGCCAGATTTAGATAATTTTTCTAATCCCGATTCAACTAAATTTAAAGCAGTTAAAAATTCATTTCTTTCTTCAATATTAGAAATTTCTGAAATTTCAGATTCTAATTTTGCAGACAATGTTATTGTTTTTATACCTTTAGAGGAACCGAATTTAGTTAATTTTTCAGAATAATCATTACCGTTAACCGAGGAATCTTCATCAACATTAGCTACAAATAAAACTGGTTTAAAAGTTAGCAAATTTAATTGCTTAACTATAATAGAGTGGTCTTCCGAAAAATTAATTTCTCTAACAGGTTTTCCATCTTCAAGTTGATCAATAATTTTTAATATTATTTCAAAGATTAATTTTGCTTCTTTATCCCCGGTTCTAACTTTTTTTTCTATTGAGGCTTTTCTTTTATTTAGATTTTCAAGGTCTGAAAGCATTAGTTCTGTTTCTATTATTTCAATATCGTTTAAAGGGTCTATTTTGTTATTAATATGAGTTATATCATTATCATCAAAGCATCTTATTACATGGCAAATAGCATCAACTTCTCTAATATTAGCCAGAAATTGATTGCCTAAGCCTTCACCCTTACTGGCTCCTTTTACTAGTCCAGCTATATCAACAAAATCAACATAAGTAGGTATAATTTGATTAGGTTTATTTATTTTAGATAATTCATTTAGTCTACTATCTACTAGTGCAACTCTACCAATATTGGGTTCTATAGTACAAAAAGGATAATTTTCTGCATTAGCGGAGCTTGTTTCAGTTAAAGCATTAAATAGTGTCGATTTCCCAACATTAGGTAATCCTACAATGCCGCAATTAAAGCCCATTATTTTAACTCCTAGTTATATTTTCTGACAGAATTTTTGCTAAATTATCTTTATTATTAATAATTAACTCTATATTTGAACTAATATCATTAATTAAATTATTAATAGTTATTAATTCTTCTTTATTAAAATCTCCTAAAACATAATTATTTACAAGAACTTTATCTCCAGGATGGCCTATTCCAATTCTTAAGCGAATATAATCTATTCCTATATGTGAATCTATACTTTTAATTCCATTATGACCTCCTGAGCCGCCTCCTATTTTTGTTTTTATATTTCCAATATTTAAGTCTAAATCATCATGTATTACAATAATTTGTTTATTTTGAAGTTTATAAAACTTTTTTATATGACTTACACTTTGCCCTGATAGATTCATAAATGTTTGGGGTTTAACAAGTAGAACTGGCTTACCATTTAGTTGACTTGCAATAATATGTGATTGAAACTTATTTTTAAACGGTGAAAAAGAATATTTTTGCGCAATACTATCGATAATCATAAAGCCTACATTATGTCTATTCAAACTATACTTAGTTTCTGGATTACCAAGTCCAACTAAGACTAACACTAGTTTATTCCCAATCTATAAATTAATTATTCTTCTTTTTTTTCATTTTCTTCAGCAGGCTTATCTTCACTAGAAGAAGTTTCTCCTTCAGTGGTTTCTTCATCTCCTTCTTCATCTTCAGTAGTTTCTTCTTCTGAAGTTAGGGCAGCAGGTGCTACAACACTTGCAATAATGAAATCTCTGTCTGTAATAGTTGGACTAACCCCTTCAGAAATATCTTTTATATCACTGAAGCGAATTGAGTCACCAAGCTCAAGTCCAGTTAAATCAATAATAAATAATTCTGGAATATTAGATGCAGGACAAGAAACTTCAATATTATATCTAACAATATTTAAAATTCCTCCTTTTTTAATACCAGGACATTCTTCTTCATTTTCAAACTTAACAGGAACTTCAATAGTAACTTTTGTGTTTTCACTAACTCTCAAAAAATCTATATGCTCTGCTTTATCAGTAACTGGATGCAAGGAAATTTCTTGAGGTAAAACTCTTATACTTTCTTTATTTACTTCTAAATCACATAACCTATTAAAAAAACCTTCTTTTCTTAACTCAGCATTTAAGTCTCTTTCATTTATAGAGATAGCTAATGGTTCTAATTTATTTCCATAAATTATAGCAGGAATTTTTCCTTCTCTTCTAAGTGTTCGTGATTTACCTTTCCCTACAGATTGCCTTGTTTCTGCTGAAAGGTTAGATGTAGCTACCATTGTTTACTCCTATTACTATAATTACTTTTATTCTTAAAACCTATCTTTAGTCAAATAAGCTAGAAACTGAGCTATCTGAACTAATTCTTTTAATAGCTTCCGCTATTAGTGGAGCTAGGTTTAATATACGTATGTTACTTGCGTCAAGGATTAATTTAGTAGGTGCAATACTATCTGTAATTACTAGCTCATTTAATTTAGAATTTTTTAATCTTTCTATAGCTGGTCCAGATAAAACTCCATGTGTAATATATGCTGAAACACTTTTTGCTCCAGATTTAATTAAAGCTTCCGCTGCATTACATAAAGTTCCAGCCGTATCAACTATATCGTCTACAATTATACAGTCTCTATCTTTAATATTACCTATTATATTCATTACTTCTGATTCGTTAGCTTTATCTCTTCTTTTATCTACTATTGCTAAATCACCATTTATTCTTTTTGCTATACCTCGTGCTCTTACAACTCCGCCAACGTCTGGAGATATAATCACTAAATCTTTATTTTTATAATTATCTAATATATCTTTTGTTATAACTGGTGCAGCATATAAATTGTCTACTGGTATATCAAAAAATCCTTGAATTTGCCCTGCATGTAGGTCAATTGTTAATAGTCTATCTATTCCAGCAGTAGTAAGAATATCTGCAACTAGTTTAGCAGATATTGGTGTTCTTGGGCCTACTTTTCTATCCTGTCTAGCATATCCAAAATAAGGGATAACTGCAGTTACAGTGTTAGCAGATGCTCTTTTTAGCGCGTCAATAGTAATTAATAGTTCCATAATATTATCATTAGCCGGCATAGAAGTGGATTGAATTACGAATATATTTTTCCCTCTAATATTTTCATTAATTTCTACAAATACTTCTTGATCTGAAAATTTAGTAACAGATACGTCAATGACCTCTACTTTTAGCTCTTTACTAATTTGCTCGGCAAGAATTGGATTGCTATTACCTGAAATGATATGCATATTTTGAGCCTTACAAATTTAATAAATTATTAAAATAAATTGGCGATATATATATATGTTAATACATATAGTAAATTACTCTATTTTTAAAGATTTATTATCATATTAAGCTCAGTTATAGACATTTCTATTATTTTTGTTGATATTTCTTTCCATGCATATTGAATAATAGATTTTTTTATTATGTTATCTTGTTTAATAGTACCTATCAGTTGATCATTCTCGTCAAACACTTCCCAAAAAATACTAATATCTATTTGCTCATTATCTATCTCATCAAAACTAAAGTTTATTTTTAAAGATGAATAATTTGTTATATCATTATAAATTATGTCTCTTTCATCTAGTATATTAAGAGAGTTTAAAGAGAACATCTCTAGTAATGTTTGATTAAAAATATTTCTAAGCTTTTCATCATGCTTTAAACCACTGATCTCTATAATTTTCAAATAGCTAATATTCTTTAATTTAAAAATATTTTTTTTAATAAAATCAGTTATTTTAGTTGTAATTATATTTTGGATATTTAAATCATCCATATTATCATTAGGTAGTATTATTTCTAACTTCATATTATTATTTATAGAACTGTCTATGTTAAAAATAATTTTTATTTTATCAATTTTTGAATATTTAATTAATCTAGCTTTAATTATATAATTATTATCATTATAGTATTCATAACTAGTTAAAATATTTTTTTTTAGCAGCTTGTTATAAATATTTTTTTTTATTTCTAAATTTATTTTTTCTGAAACTCCAACAATATCATCAATAAAAATTATTGAGTTTATAGGGTCGTGAAGGGGTGATGCTGCTTTAGACTTTTGAAAAGGCTTGTTAATTTGAGAACATCCAAAAAGAAAAATTATATATAGGATATATTTTAAAATATTTTTCATCATTTTACTTTAATTGAAATAGTAGAAATCATTCTTCCACAATCTTTTAAATTTTTTTTATAGTTTCTTCGATAACTAAAAAAATTACTATCTTCAATAAATGTATCTTTGTTAGTGTTAGATATATTTTTTTCTATTACACCTTTTTCCAAAGCTTGATCTTTAATGTATTGTGGTAAATTAAATTTATATTTATTTGAAAAAATATTAACAAAATATTTTTTATTTTTAATATTATTCTTAGTAAATTTATTATAAAAATCTTTTTTTACATTGTAAGATTCTGGTCCTATACATGGTCCAATAGCTAATCGTATATTTTTAGCGTCAGATTTCATGCTAACAAAGGAATCAATTGTACAAGATAAAATATTTTTAATTGCTCCTTTCCAACCAATATGAATCGCTGCAATTATATTATTCAAAGGATCACATGCTAAAACTGGAGCACAGTCTGCTGTTAAAACACCTAAAATTATATTTGGCTTATTAGTTATTATTGCGTCAGCATCAATTTTTGAAGTAATATCTTTTAAATTATTAACAACAACAACCTTATTACTATGCACTTGATTAACTATTTTTAAATTTTGAATATATAATTTATGATAATTACAGACTAATTTTCTATTATTATAAACATTTGTTTTTAGGTCATTTGAATTATAGCTACAATTTAAGCTGTAATTATTTTCACTAGAAAAGCCACCATTTTTAGTAAAAAAACCATGAGTTATATTTTTAAAATTTAGGTTATTACCTAAAATAGGTAATATTTTATTATTTTGCATTTTCAAAACCAGCTGGTTGTATTGATTTTTTTGATGTAATAACCATAGCTTTAAATAGGCTGCCCATTTCTCTTTCTGAAGTTAACCTTTTGCAATCATTCAAAATTAACTCTTTTCTATCAGGATTGTTTTTTATTAATTGTTGACATCTAATATTAATTCCTAAATTTTTTAAAAAATCTTTTTGCTCTATTGGTCCAAAGACATTAGCTTTAAGTTCTTTTGCAATTTTTATGATAAGTTTAAAGTCTACTTTTGTAGATAAATCACATTCTCCTGGCTCTAATAGAGGATTTATATATTTATGATCTTTAACCGCTTGAAGTGAACCAAAAATATCTTTTTTATTTAAAGCGTAATCAATTATTAAAAAAATTCCTCCTTGCTCTAATATTCTTTTAATTATTGAAGTAATAATATTGATAATTGCAGGGCTAAACTCTATAATTTGGTTATTTTTTAAATATTCTGGTAAAATAGTTTGATATGGACTCGGTTGTTTATCATAAATAAATTGTAAATCATTATTAGAGTCAATATCAATAAGTCTTTCATGCCAATTATTATTAATTTTAATAAATTGATGAATAGGAAGTGCGTCAAAAAACTCATTTGCATAAAGCATAGAAAATCCATTAGGTATTTTATTTATATCATTATATGATTCAGAGTTCGGTACATTAAATTTTTGTTTTTTGATTAACGATGAAGAACTTTCTATAAAAATAGGTTTAATTTTTTTTGAGAGAATATTATCTATTTGCTGAGTGGCTCTTAGTGCATCTTTCATCATAGTACCATTGCCTCCACCTAAATCTACTAATATTGGAGAGACAGGTTTTTTACATTTATAATAATAATCTACAAATGCTAATCCTATAAGTTCTCCAAATATTTGACTTATTTCAGGAGAAGTGATGAAATCACCTTTAGCACCGATTACATTATTTTTATTATAATATCCATATTTAGGAGCTAATAAACAATCAGACATATAATCTGAAACCGTGATTGGCCCATGTAATTTAATTTTTTTTAAAAAATGTTCTTTCAAAATTTATTCTTTTGTTATTTTTCTGTTTTTTTTAAATATAAGTAAACACCTAAAATTATTAGAGGTATTGATAATGCCATTCCTATTGTGTAGTTATAATATAAAGCACCTATATGTCTGTCAGGTTCTCTGAAAAATTCAATAAAGATTCTAGAAACTGCATATAAAATGCAAAATATACCTGAAACTTTTCCGGGTGTGTTCAATATTTTAGTTTTATAGATAGAGTAATATAATACTATAAATATTATTATTCCCTCAAAAAATGCTTCATATAATTGACTAGGATGTCTAGAATTTGGTCCTGCACATTTAAATATTATAGCCCAAGGTAATTCAGATTGTTTTCCCCATAGTTCACCATTTAAAAAATTTGAAATTCTTCCTAAAAATATTCCTATTGGAGCAGCAGCACATATTAAATCTGTTAAAGAAAGAAACTTTAAATTATTATTTTTTGAATAGAGGTATATAGAAATTGTTATTCCAATTAAACCTCCATGAAATGACATACCTCCTTGCCAGACAAAAAATATCTTTATAGGGTCATAGATATAATAGGGTAAATTATAAAATATAATATACCCTAATCTTCCACCAATTATAATTCCAAGCATTGCCCATAATAAAAAATTTTCTATATGCCTTTGATTTACAAACTTATTATAATAATTTAATTTAATGATATTTTTTAAATATATTTGACCTAATATAATTCCAAATATATATGAAAGAGCATACCACCTAATTTCTATAGAAAAAATAGAAAATCCAGATGTGAGTCCTATTGAGCAGGCTGTATCTGTAAATTTTAAGAATTGATCAAGCATTTTTTATTTATATTGATCATTTGAAAGTAGATAATTTGTAACATAATCATGAACACCTTTTTCTAATGATAATGCTTTAATTTTATATCCTTTTTTTCTAATTTTATCCATATTGGCCTTAGTATAATATTGATATTGGTGTTTAATATTTTCTGGTATTTCAATGTACTTAATTTTCGGTGATACATTTATTGCTTTAAATACTGAATTTACTAAGTCTTCAAAAGACCTTTCAATACCAGTTCCACAGTTAAATATTCCAGAAATATTTTTATTGTCAATAAGCCAGTTTATAAGAGATATACAATCATCTATATAAATAAAATCTCTTGTTTGTTGTCCATTTTTATATTGGTCATTATAGGATTTAAATAATTTTACATTTCCAGTTATATTATATTGATCTATTGCATGTTTTACTACTGATTGCATGCTTCCTTTATGATACTCATTCGGTCCGTAAACATTAAAAAATTTTAATCCAACCCATTGCGGAGGACAATTTTTTTTCTTTGCTTCTTTAATTGCATATCTATCAAATAGATATTTAGAAAGACCATAAATATTTAGAGGCTTATAAACTATGCTTATTGAATCATCGAAACCTTTTGATCCATCCCCGTAAGTTGCAGCAGAAGAAGCGTAAATAAACCTAACTTTATTTTTAGTGCACCATTTCCACAAATTGCGGGTAAACCTTGTATTAATATTATAAATTAATCTAAAGTTTGTTTCGGTAGTTGATGAATTAGCTCCCATATGAATAACTAACTCTATATCATTATTTTTATCTAAATATTTAAATATGTCTTCAGGGGAAATTATATTTTGGTAAATAAGCTTATTTATATTTTTATTTTTACTTTTATGATTTAACCAATCACATATAATGATATTATGAATGCCTTTTTTATTTAACGATGACACAATATTTGATCCTATAAACCCAGCTGCACCTGTAACTAAAATCATATTATAACCTTTGT
>JAYGEJ010000178.1:0-6482 GCA_046582425.1 Alphaproteobacteria bacterium | reverse complement strand
GCAATTTTACTTTTATCAATGGCTGGTTTGCCTCCATTAGCAGGCTTCATTGCTAAATTTTATGTTTTTAAAGCTGTAGTTGTTGCAGGTTATATTTGGGTGGCCGTTATTGGTATCATTGGGAGTGTAATTTCTGCATATTATTATTTAAATATAATTAAAGTTATGTATTTAGAGGAACTAGAAGAATCTTTTGTGATAGAATCTAAAGCTAGTATGAAAATTATATTATTTTTAAGTACTTTATTTATTTTAACTTTTATAATCTTTGCTGATAGCTTTATAAACTTTATGACTTACATTAGTAGAGCAATTATTTTGTGATGAATATGTCCAAATTAAGTACTGGATATGAAATACTAGAGTTTGATGAATTAGACTCTACTATGCTAACTTTAAAAGATTTGGCATTATCTGGTTGTAATGTTAAAACAGTTGTTAGAGCAAAAACACAAAATAAAGGAAGAGGAAGGCATGGCAGGGACTGGTCTTCTCCTATGGGAAACTTATATTTTTCTTTTTTAAGAGAAGCAGAAATTAAAATAAACAATAATATATTTGCACCTGTTTTTATCGTAGCTTTAACTGTTGCTCATAGTATAATTGATGTTTCACAAAATAAAATAATACCTAAAATAAAATGGCCTAATGATATATTAATTAATAAATCTAAAATTGCAGGTATATTGATAGAGCATGTGAATATGGAGAATACAAAAGATCTACTCAATATAGGAATAGGAATAAATATAATTTCTAATCCTAAAAATACTATTTATCCTGCTACAAATTTAAAAAAAGAAAATATTAATATTACTCCAACAGTATTATTAAATATTTTTTTAAATCAATATGATAAAATAAATAAAATTTATAAAGTTGATGGTATAGAGAAGATATTTGATATGTGGAATGATTTAGGTCATAAAATAGGAGAGTCAGTTAGTGTGAAAGTTAGAGATAAAAAAATAACTGGAACATTTAATGGATTAAGTAAAGAAGGGGGCTTATTAATTATTAATGAAGCTGGTATACAAGAACTTATATTAGCGGGAGATGTTTTTATAATATGAATAAAAAAATATTTAATAAAATTATTATGGTAATTGATGTAGGTAATACAAACACAGTTTTTGCATTAGTTAATAACAATGGTATTTTTCATAAGTGGAGAATGTCTACTATTGTTCATAGAACAGCCGATGAGTATGAAACTCATTTAAATGTGTTCATTAGTAAGATTAATAATTTAGATATATATGATGTAGTCATTTCTTCTGTTGTGCCAGCAGTAAACCATGAATTAAAGTCATTTATTACAAGGTTTTTTAATATATCACCTAAAATTATTGGAGATAATATTATTCCTAATTTAAGTGTATCACTTGACCGTCCTGATGAAGTTGGAGCTGATAGATTAGTAAACAGCTTAGCAGCCAATAAAATTTATGGAAGTTCAATAATTGTTATAGATTTTGGTACAGCTACTACTTTTGATATAGTTGATGAAAATGGCTCGTATATAGGTGGCATTATTTCTCCCGGTGTGCATTTATCTATGGACGCTTTAGATAAGGCTACAGCGAGGTTGCCTCGAATAGCTATAAGTAAGCCTGATAGAGTGATAGGCAATAATACTATATCAGCAATGCAGTCAGGTATATTTTGGGGATATATAGGTTTATTAGAAGGTGTAATAGAAAGAATTAAAAATGAAAATAATAAAGAGATTAAAGTTGTTGCTACTGGAGGTTTATCAAAATTATTTAAACCTTACACTCAAGCAATAGATTTTATCGATGAAGACCTCACATTGAAAGGTATTGCTTTAACCTGGGATTTTGAGTTGGATATATTTTCATAATGAATTTGCCTAATCCAAAAAATGATGAATTAATATTTTTGCCTTTAGGAGGATCTGGAGAAATTGGCATGAATTTTAATTTATATGGTCATGCGGGCAAATGGTTAATAGTAGATTGTGGTGTAACTTTTGGCGACCCTGTATATGGCTCTATAGATGTTGCTATGCCAGATATTATTTCTATAGAAGATCATACTAAAAGTATTTCAGGTCTTTTATTGACTCATGCGCATGAAGATCATATTGGTGCTGTTCATCATTTATGGCCTTATTTAAGATGCCCTATCTATGCAACTGATTTTGCTGCAGAAGTTTTGATAAGAAAACTTAAAGATGTGGGCTTAGAAAAAGAAGTAGTAATTAACATAATAAAAATAGATTCTAAAATTAAAATTGGCCCTTTTGATATTGAAATTATAAGTATGTCTCACTCTATAATAGAACCTTCTTCTGCTTTGATATCAACAAAAGCAGGAACTGTATTTCATACGGGAGATTGGAAAATAGATTATAATCCTCAATTAGGAGAAGGTCTTAACCATAAGAGATTAAAAAAATTATCAAATGAAAATATTTTAGCAATGGTTTGTGACTCAACTAATGTATTAGTCGAGGGTAGTTCGGGTTCAGAAGAGGATGTAATTAATCCTCTGACAAAAATTATTAAAGAATGTAAGGGAAGAGTTTTTGTTTCTACATTTGCTTCTAATGTTACTAGACTAAATACATTAGCAAAAATTGGATTAGCATTAGATAGAAAAGTTGCTTTAGTAGGACTATCTATGTGGAGAATGGTAGAAATAGCAAAGGCTTGTGGATATTTAGCAGATCTTCCTTCATTTGTTTCTGAGAAAGATATAAAAAAAATTGATAAAGATAAAATTTTAATAATATGTACAGGTTCTCAAGGTGAACCTAGAGGAGCATTAAATAGAATAGCTAGCGGTTCGCATAGAGATGTATCTATTAGTAATGATGATACAGTTATATTTTCTTCTCGAGTTATTCCTGGAAATGAAGTAAGTATTTCAGAGATGCAAAATAGATTGTCTGAACTTGGAGCCAATATTATTGAATCATCAAATGACTGCTTAATTCATGTTAGTGGACATCCAGCTAAAGAAGAATTAGCCCAGATGTATTCTTGGGTTAAACCTAAAACGCTAATAGCTGTACATGGTGAAACTAGACACATTAATGCTCATGTTAAGTATGCTTTAGGCCAACAAATTAGTAATGCTATACCTGGAAGAAATGGATCTATAATTCAATTAGCACCTGGTGATCCAAGGTTTATTGGAGAATTAGAACATGGAAGATTAATTGTAGATGGAAATGATTTAATAACTAGAAACTCAGAAGTAGTTAAGCAAAGACATAAAATGATGTATAATGGCTCTGTGCATGCAGTTATATCCTTAGATAGTGATTATAATTTAGTTTCTGATCCAAATGTAATGGCTGTAGGTTTGGCTGAAATAATTGAAGATGATAATCCAGAAGATTTTATTAAAGGTTTTATTAAAGATGATATAAAATCATATTATAAATCTAAGAAGCTTGATAAAAATTATATTGAAGAGAGTATGACGCTTGCATTAAAAAGAATTATTAAAGTTAAATATATGAAAAGGCCTTTATTAAGGTTAGAAATTAATATTTTAAACTAAGTAGGTGAAAAATGATAGGTAAATTAAATCATGTTGCAATTGCAGTTCCTTCTGTTTCTGATGCTTCTAATCAATATAAAAATATTTTAGGTGCAAGAGTGTCTAAACCTCTAGAATTACCAGATCATGGCGTTAAAACTGTATTTATTGAACTAGATAATACAAAGATTGAATTATTAGAACCAATAGGTAAGAATTCTCCTATAGAAAATTTTTTAAAAAAAAATCCATCTGGTGGTATGCACCATATTTGTTATGAAGTTCAAGATATTATGGAAGCGTGTTCCAAAATGGAAAAGGAAGGTGCAACTATATTAGGATCTGGTAAACCTTCTATAGGCGCTCATGGTAAACCTGTAATATTTGTTCATCCGAAAGTTTTTAATGGAACTCTAATTGAGTTGGAAGAAGTATAGATGTCTTTATTTGAATATTTTATAATTTATATTGTTATTTGGTGGATATTATTTTTTATATCATTGCCAATGGGTGTGAAGAAGTCTAATAATATTGAACTAGGTCATGATTCTGGAGCGCCGGAAAAAACTTACTTATGGAAAAAGTTTATTATTGTAAGCATAATAACTTTAATATTTACGTATTTATCAGTTTTGATAATTGAAAGTAATTTGATTAATCTTACTTAATATTGTTAGCATTAAAAATTTATAAGGATTTATTATGAAAAGGAGTCAACTATTTCTTCCAACTTTAAAAGAGAATCCTTCTGAAGCATCTATAACTTCGCATAGACTGATGTTAAGGTCTGGTATGATTAGACAATCATCTTCTGGAATATATACTTGGCTTCCATTAGGTTATAAAGTTCTTAAAAATATAGAAAACATTATTAGATCAGAGCAAAATTTAATTTCACAAGAATTACTTATGCCCACTATACAAGATTCAGAAATATGGAAAAAATCAGGTAGGTTTGATGATTACGGTAAAGAAATGCTTAAATTTAAAGATAGGCACGAACATGAATTACTTTATGGCCCAACAAATGAAGAATTAATTACGGATATTTTTGCTAAAAATGTTATGAGTTATAAAAGTTTACCACTTTGTTTATATCATATCCAATGGAAGTTTAGAGATGAAATAAGACCTAGGTTCGGTGTAATGCGTGGAAGAGAATTTTTAATGAAAGATGCTTATTCTTTTGATGAAAATAAAGAAGATGCAATTAAATGTTATAATAGAATGTTTTTAAGTTATTTAAGAATATTTAAACATATGAACCTTAAAGCTATTCCTGTTGCAGCAGACACAGGACCAATTGGCGGGGATTTAAGCCACGAATTTATAATTTTGGCTGAAACAGGTGAGTCGGACGTTTACTTAGATAAAAACATATTAAGTGCAGATATACCTGATATTAAATATGATGACTCTTTAGCTATTTCAGATTTAGTAGATAAATTCACTTCTTATTATACGGCTGCTGATGATAAACACAATGGTGATATATATAAAAAAACAGTTAAAGAATATGACAGACTCAAAACAAGAGGTATAGAGGTTGGTCATTTATTTTATTTTGGAAATAAATATTCAATTCCATTGGAAGCAAATATCACAAATATAGAGGGTAAAAATACTCCTGTAGAAATGGGTTCATATGGTATAGGTGTATCCAGATTAGTAGGTGCAATAATTGACGCTCATAATGATGATAAAGGAATTTATTGGCCAGAGAGTGTCGCCCCATATATGTTTGGTATAGTTAATTTAAGACAGAATGATAATGCATGCACCGAATTGTCTGAAAGTATATATAATAATTTGAGAAATAGTAATATTGAGGTTTTATATGATGATAGAAGTGAAGGTGCAGGAATCAAACTTGCAGAAATGGATCTTATTGGAATTCCTTGGCAGATTAGAATAGGGCCTAGAGGTGTGAAAAATGGATTTTTTGAATTACTTAATAGAAAAACTGGCAAAACGTTAGAGGTAGACGTTAATCAAGCTAATAATATTACTAAAAATAAATTTTAGGATAATAATTTGATATCTTCATATGAGTTATGGATAGCCTATAGATATCTTAGAGCCAGAAGACAAGATGGATTTATATCTATAGTAAGTTGGTTTTCCTTAATAGGAATATCATTGGGTGTTGCAACGCTTATAATAGTAATGTCAGTTATGAATGGTTTTCGTGATGAGTTATTAACTAGAATTATTGGCATGAATGGTCATGCATCATTATATTTAAATGAAAATGCTAGAGTGCTTAATTCAAATAATATAGAGCCAATATTGATGGACTTTGAAGAAGTTATAGATGTTACTCCAATAGTCGAATCTTCTGTAATGATTTCTTATAAAAATAGGTCTAAAGGAATAATTGCAAGAGGTATATATATTAATGATTTTAAAGAAAATAAATTATTAACAAATAATACGTCTATTAATGCTATCAAAAATTTTATTGATGATGATAGTGTAATAATTGGAAGTAAATTATTTCAATATTTAAACCTTGTAATTGGAGATAATATTACTCTAATTTCTCCTACAGGATTAAGCACGCCATTTGGAAGTGCTCCTTTAGCAAAAAATTTTATTGTAGCAGGTACTTTTGATTTAGGTATGTATGAATATGATTCTTCATTATTATTTATGAAAATTAATAATTTGAGAGATTTTATTGGATATGAGAATGATCGTCTTGATAATATTGAAATATTTTATAATAATCCTGATGATTCGTATTTAAACTCATACAATTTAAAGATAAAATTAGACAAAATTGAAGAAGGTAATATTATTATTCCTTGGACCAGCAGGCACGCACAATTATTTTCTGCTCTAGAAGTTGAGAGAAATGTAATGTTTATTATATTGACATTAATTATAATTGTTGCTGCATTTAATATTATTTCATCAATGATTATGTTGGTAAGAGATAAGGAAAATAGTATTTCTATATTAAGAAC